>JBBTFF010000074.1:0-13686 GCA_038041995.1 Gemmatimonadota bacterium
CATTCTCAGCGTCGTTACCGCCTCCGCAGTCCTTTGCATCCGCGCTTGGCGCGCAGTCCGATGGCCTCGAGCTCGGCATTGCGCACTTCAACGCACGCCGGTGGTCCGACGCGCACGCGTTCTTTGCCAGCGCCGCCAAGGCGCAGCCCGGTAGTCCCCACGCCGCCTTCTGGCTGGGCAGGACGTTGATGGCCGAGAACAAGCCCGGCGATGCCGAAGACTGGTTCGGGAAGGCCGCGCAACTCGACGTGCGCAGCAGCGAGTACCAGCTGTGGGTGGCGCGCGCCATCGGCCTGCAGGCGCAGCGCGCCAGCAAGATCAGGCAGCCGTTCCTCGCACGACGCACCAAGACGGCGGTCGACAGGGCGATCGCGTTGGACCCGAACAGTGTCGAGGCTCGCGAGATGCGCTGGCAGTTCTACATGCTGGCGCCGGGCATCATGGGAGGCGGCCTTGACCATGCACGGGAGGAAGCGGCGGAGATCATGCGGCGCAACCGGTACCGCGGGCAGTTCATCGCCATCCAGATGGCCGCTCGGGCCAGGGATGACGCGATGGTCGAGCGGGCGCTGAAGGCAATGGTCGCCGAGTATCCCGACTCGCTGCGACCCGCCAACTCGTATTCCAGCCTGCTGGCCGATCGGGGACGCGCGACCGAGGCGTTTGCCGTCGTCGAGGCGTACCAGAAGCGCCGCCCGGCCGACCCGGTGGCGCTCTACCAGGTGGGGCGCGTCGCGGCAGTCACCGGGCAGCAGCTCGATCGCGGCGAGGAGGCGCTCCGGAAGTACATCGCGCTGGCACCTCCGCCAGGCAGCGGCGTGCCCACGCTCAGCGCGGCGCACTTCCGGCTCGGCGCCATTCAGGAGAAGCGTGGCAACAAGGCGGCGGCACGCACCGAGTACGAGCGTGCCGTGAAGCTCGACGGTCGCAACGACCTCGCCAGGCAGGCGCTCGCCACGCTGAAGTAACGCGTCCTGGCGCGACCGCCGTTCGGCGGGCGGTGGTTCCTTCGGGTGGCGCCACGCGCCTCGTTATGGCATCATGGACCCATGGTTGACGCGTCGCCCCCCGCGGACATCAGTCCGGAGTTCAGTCAGTCAGCACTGGACGCATTGGACGATGTGCACCGGTTTGCCTGGTCGCTGGCCCGCAATGCGGCGGACGCCGACGACCTGGTGCAGGAGACGTTCCTGCGTGCCTTCCGCTCGTGGCGCACCTTCCTGCCCGGAAGCGACATCCGGCGCTGGTTGTTCACCATCTGCCGCAATGCCTATCTGCGTTCCCGGGAACGGGAACAGCGGTATACGACTTTAGAGAATGACGAGGGCGAGACGATGCCCGCCGTGGAACAGCGGGCGGCATGGTTGCGGGAGGGGGTGGACGTTGCCCTGCTTCGTCTCGACCTCAAACCGGCGGTGGAACGGGCGCTTGATGCGCTGCAGGAACCCTTTCGGTCGGCGGTCATATTGGTTGACCTGGAAGACCATTCGTACGACGATGCATCGGCGATCCTCGGGGTGCCGGTTGGAACGGTCCGATCACGCCTCTTCCGTGGCCGGCGCATTCTGCAGGAGCACCTGATGGCTTTCGCGCGCGATGCCGGACTGCCCGGAGCACGACATGATTGACGATCATTCGTCGTCGCCAACGGCCGGTACACTGAGCTGTGCCGACGCCATTGCCACCTTGTGGGACTACCTCGATGGCGAGCTGAGTCCCGAGCGCGAGGCCGCCATGCGCGCGCACCTCGCGGCCTGTGGGCCCTGCCTGCACCACCACGAGTTCGAGCGCGCCTTCCTCGACGCCGTGGCGACGGCGCGCACCTCCGACCCGGCGCCTCCGGCGCTCCGATCGCGCGTCATCGAGATGCTGCGCGCCCAGGGACTCCTGCCATGACCGCTGAAGACGAGCCCTCGGCGAGCACGGCGGCCCACCGCAGCGAAGCAGCACTTCGGGACGGTGCCCGCTGCGTGGTGCTGACCATCACCGACTCGCGAACCCTGGCCACCGACGAGTCGGGAGCGCTCATCGAGCAGCTGCTGCTGGGCGCCGGCCATGGCGTGGTGGTGCGGCACGTGCTGCCCAATGACGACGCCCAGATTCGCAGCCGGCTCGAGGAGGCGCTCGGCCGCAACGATGTCGATGTCGTGCTCTGTACCGGCGGAACGGGACTCGGGTCGCGCGACCGCACGGTCGAGGTGGTGCGTTCCCTGCTCGAGCGGGAGCTCCCCGGCTTCGGTGAGCTGTTCCGCCTGCTCAGCTATCTCGAGCAGGTGGGTGCGGCGGCCATGCTGAGTCGCGCACTGGCCGGCGCGTCGCGCGGCAAATTCGTGGCCGTGATGCCGGGCTCCAAGGCGGCGGTCGAGTTGGCGATGACGCGCCTGCTCCTGCCCGAACTGCAGCACGCCCTGCGGGAACTGAAGCGCTAGTGCATCGCGGCCGCGTGTCTCAGAACCGCACCACCTGTTCGGTGCGGTCCCCGGGCTGGAAGTAGAGTGACGCGCGGCGACGAACAGGATGTGGTCTGCAGAGCGCAGGTCGGCGATATGCCGGAACCCGAGCGGCAGGAAGAGCGAAAAGTCGGTGGACACGGGCTTCCCTACGAGGCGAGATACCGGGTTGGGTTCAGGCGCCGTTCAGCACCACCGACCAGGTGACCGGAATTGCCGGGTCGAGTGAATCCCTGACGCTGCAGTACTTGGTGACGGCGAGTTCCACGGCGCGCTCGGCGTGCTGGCGTTCGATGCCCTTGCCGTCGATGCGATAGACGAGGTGCGCCTTCACGACGCGACGCGGGGTGTCCTGCTTGCGCTCGCCCTGCACCTCGATACCCATCGATGCCACGGGGGTGCGTCGCTTGGCCAGGATGTCCACCACGTCCACGCCCGTGCAGCAGCCAAGGCCGATGAGCAGGGAGTCCACCGGGCCGGGGCCGGTCTCGGCCGAGGCGTCGATGCGGATCTGGGGCCCGCCGGGACGCCCGGCGTCAAAGCGGTGCTCACCGGCCCACTGGATCTGGACTCGATTGTCGGCGCGAATCTCACTCACTGCGGCATCCTCGGTCATGAAGCCAGCTGAACTGCGGAACCCCCGATCACACGGATCAGGGGATGACTGCGGATCGAATTCGTTCTTGCGCTGTTCACGGCATCAATCCGCGGTTATCCGCGAAATCGGGCGTTCCGCAGTTGAACGCAAACCGGTCGCCCCCTGCCACGTCAACCAATGCGCACGCCGTTGGCCAGCGGGTGATCCGGGCGGAGCAGCACGACTTCGGTGGGGCCGGGCATGGCGCCCAGCACCAGCACTTCGCTCTTGAACCCGGCGATGTTGCGTGTCCCGATGTTCGTGACGGCCACCACTTGGCGGCCGACGAGCAGGTCGGGCGTGTAATGAACGGTCAACTGGGCGCTCGACCACTTGATGCCCAGTTCGGGGCCGAAGTCGATCTCGAGACGGATCGCAGGCTTCACGGCGCGGTCGAAGCGCTCGGCGCTCAGCACCGTCCCCACGCGAATGTCGATGTCGAAGAAATCCTGGGGTGTCGGCATCCGGCGAAACTAGCGTGCCCCGAGCGACGGCGCACCGGGTGAATGCACCGGGTGGCGTACCCCATCATCATGCCCTGCGGATCGCACCCGGCGGGAGGCGGGTCGTTAGCTTGCAGTCATGGGACAATACGAACGTCACGTCTTCGTCTGCACGTCTGGCAAGACCTGCCCCACGCAGAATTCCAAGGATGTCTTTGCCGCGCTGCGCACCGCCGTCGTGGAGGCGGGCATCAAGGGGCACGTCCGCGTGAACCACGCCGGCTGCCTGGGGCAATGCGGCCACGGTCCGATGGTCGTGGTCTACCCCGACGACGTCTGGTACAACAATGTGCAACCCTCCGATGCGGCGCAGATCGTCAGCGAGCACCTGGTGGGCAATCGCCCGGTGGACGCGCGGCGCTACGTCGCGCCACCGGGTGACAACAAGGTGCCCGAGCAGGCGCCGCCTACGGCGTGACTTTGCGCGGCTCCTCGGGGAGCAGCGTGAAGCGGGCAAACTGGCTGGTGTTCAGGTAGCGCCGGGCCGCATCGCGCACCTGCATGGCAGTCAGGTTCTTCACCAGCGACGGATACTGGAACGTGGCATGCTGGTCGCGCCCGTCCTCGTCGTGGTCGCTCATCCAGCCCAACCACGCCGTGTTTTCGCGCATCCCGGTTTCGTGCGTCCGCGCGAATGTCTCTCTTATCTTCACCAACTCCTCCGCACTCGGCCCCGCGCGCTTCACCGAGTCGATGACGGCGAAGGCCGCCGCCACCAATTCCTCGACGCGCTCGGGCGCCGAGCCGAAGCTGAAGGTCACGCTGTAGCGCTGGTACGGGATCGAGTTGCCCGAGGCACTCACGCCGACGCCGTACGTGCCTCCCTTGTCCTCACGCAACGCGTCGCGCAGGCGCATGTCGAGCAGTTGTCGCAGCGCGCTGAGTTCGAAGCGGTTCTCCCACGAGTAGGCGAAATCGCCGTGGAAGGTGATGCGCGATTGCGCCTTGGGGTCGGTGCCCTTGCGCACGACGCGGGTGACGGTGCCCTTTGGCGGGCGGATGCCGCGGTCCACGAATGTTGTCGCCTTGCCGCCGGCGGGGAGCGAACCAAGATACTGCTCCACCAGCGGCTTGATGCTGTCGAGGGTGAAGTTGCCGACGATGTAGAACGTGAAGCCGCTGAAGTCGGCGAGGCGCGACCTGTACAGCTGGAAGGCGCGTGGAGCGTCAAGCGAGTCGAGCAGTTCGGGCTGGAAGAGCCGGAAACGCGGGTGGTAGTTGGCCATCACCACGGCGACGGTGTCGCTGAATGCCTGGGCGGGCGTGTTGCGGCTGTTCTGCATTGCGGCCTTCATCATCGAGCGGCCGGCGGAAAAGAGCGCCGTGTCGAGGCGCGGCGCGGTGGCGTGGAGCCAGAGCAACTGGAACATCGTCGGCAGGTCCTTGGGCGATGCCGAGCCGTAGGCCGACTCGCCATTTTCGCCCACCGAGACGCCGGCGCTGGCCACCTTGCCGGTGAGCATGCGCCGCAACTGGTTGTCGCTGAAGGTGCCCGCACCACCCAGCACATAGTCCGAGAGCGTGGCGACATTGTGATCCGCATCGTCGAGCAGCGAGAAACCACCCGCCCGGCGTCCGCGCAGCAGCACCTGGTCGTTCTTGAAGTCGGTGGGCTTGAGCAGCACGCGAATTCCGTTGGACAGCGTCCACTCGGTGATGCCGAGATCGGCCATGCTCGACGTCTTCGCCACCTTGCCCGGAGTCGGTGCTTGCGCGACGAGCGGCTGGTCGGCGGCGGAGTCGACGTACGCCACCAGCGCGCCGGCCTTCACGCGATTGAAGATCGCCAGCAGCGCCGAATCCGTGGGAAGCACGATGTCAGCCCGGGCCGGTGCGGCCACCATGATGGTTCGGTTCCCCTCGGGCATCCATGTCTTCGCCGCGCCGTTCACCTCGGCCAGCGTGATGCCCGGCAGGATCGCGGTGGCGAGCTGTTGTACCTGTGCCGCGCTGGCGAGGCTCGCCTGCGTCAGCACGTGCGACACCAGCTGGTTGGTGTACACCTTTGAATCCGTCTTGGCTGCCTCGGTGACGGCGCGCTCAAGCCCGCGCACCATGGTCGTCTTCTGCCGCTCAAACTCGGTGCTGGTGAAGCCGAAGCGATCGGCACGCTCCACCTCGGCAAGCGTTGCGACCAGTGCGTCGGTGAACTTGCCGTCCTTGACGATGGCGGCCGCCTGGAAGGCGTCACGCTTCGGCAGCAGCGAGCCGCGTCCGGCGAAGGCAATGGCGAACGGCGTGCTGGCGCGCTGCGACAGCTCGCCGAGGCGCTGGCCAAGGAGTCCCGTGTACATGCCGGCCACCAGCGACTCGCGCCACCAACCAACGGTGCCGCGATCCTTCGAGGGCAGCATCCAGTTCACCCGCGCGATGCTCTGCGGGAATTCCTTGTCTGAGGCCACCGAGATGCGCGTGTCGGCGTGGTCGGGGACGTCGTAGAAGACGCGCGGCCGCGGCCTGGCGGGCTTCACGAGCCCGGCAAAGCGGTCCTTGATGGCACGCTCCATCTCCACGGCGTCAAAGTCGCCGACGGCGACGACGGCCATGAGGTCGGGGCGGTACCAGTCGCGATAGAAGCGCGTGATGGCCGTGTGCGTCGCCGAGTCCAGGCTTCCCTGGCTGCCGATGGGCAGGCGGTCGGCGTAGCGCGAACCCTTGAACTGCACGGCGAGCTGCTTGTCGCCGATGCGCTGTCCCGCGCCGCGCCCGGTGCGCCACTCTTCGATCACCACGCCGCGTTCCTTGGCGAACTCCGTCGTGTCGAACGACACGGCTGACGCCCAGTCCTGCAACACGTCGAGTGCCGTGTTCAGCAGCGCCGCGGTGTCGGTGGGGATCTGCAGCATGTACACGGTCTCGTCGAAACTCGTGTAGGCGTTCAGGTCGGCGCCGAACTGCATGCCCGCCTTCTCGAGAAACGAGACGATGGCCTGCTTGGGAAAGCGCCTGGTGCCGTTGAAGGCCATGTGCTCGACGAAGTGCGCGAGCCCCCGCTGGTCATCGTCCTCGAGGATCGAGCCGACCCGCACGACGAGCCGCAACTCGGCGCGCCTCAGCGGCTTCTCGTTCCTGCGCACGAAGTATCGCAGGCCGTTGGGCAGCGTCCCCTGCACGATGGCGGAGTCCACCGGGAGCGCGTCGGTGAGCTTCGGGGCGGCCTGCTGGGCGCCGGCCGCGCCGGCGAGGAGAATCGCGCCAAGCGCGACGGAACCGAGGATTGGTCTCATCCGTTGACGATGCAGTGAAGGCACGTCACCCGGCAAGGCGTAATTGCGCGGAACCCGTGTAGATTGCTGCCGACCCTCCCCGATGCCTGGCATGTACGACGACCAACCCCCCGCGATGGAACCGTATGCCCGCCACGTGCTCGTGTGCACGGGCGGGTATTGCTCCGCCGATCGTCGGGGGCGGGCCATCTACGCGCAGCTCGCCCTGCTGCTGCAGCGCGAGGAACTCCTGTTCGGACCCATGCGCGTGAAGCGCAGTGAGGCCCCGTGTCTCGGCGTCTGCGCGGGAGGCCCCATCGTGGCTGTCTACCCGGAAGGGATCTGGTACGGTGGCGTCACCAGCGAGCTGCTGGAGCGCATAGTCGTGGAACACCTTCGCGATGGGGTCCCGGTGGCGAGCGCCGTCTTCTATCCCCCGCCGAACAAATCCGGCACCTGCTGACTTGCGGTTGGCTCCGGCATACCGCAGATATGAACCATCCAAACTGTCGAGGACTTGGACGGTGTCAGAAGTCTTGTATGAACGACTGATGCCAGAGGGGGCCGTCGTAAGGATTCGCCGTCTGACTCCGGACGGCGGCACACCGGTGCGGGCCGTCATCGAGGTAGACCGGCGCGACTCTGGTCCGCGTGGCGTCAACGCGGGTCGTCGACCACCTCCGCTGATGGCCGTCGAGGGTGACAGCGACCAGGGCGTGGTGGCCGCGCTGCTCCCGTTCGCCGAGGAAGACGCGGCGGTAGCCCGCCTGATGGCTCAACGCAGCCCCGTGTAGGCGCGTTGCCCAGCGGAGGCCGCGGCGCTACGTTGCGCCGCAACACCAATGCCCCATCCCTTTGACGCGCGTCGCCACCTTCTTGGCGCGGCCCGCCGGTTCTTCCTCAGTGAGGGACCGCCGGCTGCTGTCGTGTCCAGCGATCCGCCACGACTGACGCCCGCCGTCCTGGAGAAACCCCATATGTCCCGTGCCCGTGAACGGATCCTCGCCAATCTCGACGACATGTATCGCGAGGCGTTTGAGCGTGCCAAGACGACCGAAGACGAAGCGGGCATGAAGACGCTCGACTTTGCCTATCGGCGCGAGCAGCTGTACTTCGAGATCCTGCTTGACATGCGCGACGCCATCGAGCGCCGCTGAGCCGCAGTCCGTGGTGGCCGACGGGCCATTGTCACCGCAACGCCGAGTCTCATATGCACGTGCTCGCCCAAGCCGCCGTGATCAGCCTGGCCATTGTCAACGCGCGCGTCTGGACCGGTGACGCGCGTCGCCCGTGGGCCGATGCCGTGGCTGTCCAGGGAACTCATATCGCGGCCGTCGGATCGAGCGCCGAGATCCGAAAGCTCTCCGGCGCGACGACGCGGATCATCGACGCCAAGGGAGCGATGGTCGTTCCCGGGTTCACGGATGCACACGTGCACTTCACCGATGGCGGCTTTGCGCTGCAGTCGGTGAAGCTGCGCGACGCCAAGACCAAGACGGAGTTCATCAGGCGCATCGGCGCGTTTGCCCGGACGGTGCCCGCCGGAACGTGGATCCTCAACGGTGACTGGGACCACGAGAACTGGGGTGGTGAGTTGCCCACCCGGCAGTGGATCGATTCGGTGACGCCCGGCACTCCGGTGTGGATCAATCGCCTCGACGGGCACATGAACCTCGCCAACACGGCGGCGCTCAGGGCGGCGGGGCTCACCCGTGACGTGAAGGACGTGAACGGCGGCACGATCGTGCGCGATGCCTCTGGCGAGCTGACAGGTGTGTTCAAGGACAACGCGATGGGCGTGGTGGATCGCGTGGTGCTGCCGGCGCCGGCCGCGATGGTGGATCGCGCGCTCGTCGGTGCCATGGCGTACGTCAACGCGCAGGGCGTGACGGCGGTGCACAACATGGGCAGCTGGGGCGAACTCGCCGCGTTCGAGCGCGCGCACAAGGCCGGTTCGATGACCACGCGCATCTACGCGGTGGTGCCGCTTGCCTCGTGGAAACGGCTGGCCGACACCGTCAAGGCGCGCGGGCGCGGCGACGACTGGGTGCAGATTGGCGGGCTCAAGGGCTTCGTGGACGGGTCGATCGGGTCACACACCGCGCTGATGCTGGAGGGCTTCACCGACGCCCCCAACGACCGCGGCCTTCGCGTGAACTCCGAGGCGGACCTCTACGCATGGACCAGGGGCGCCGACGCCGCCGGGCTGCAGGTGATGGTGCACGCCATCGGCGACCTCGCCATCCGGTCGCAGCTCGACATCTTCGAGCGCGTGGCCAGGGAGAATGGCCCGCGCGACCGGCGCTTCCGCATCGAACATGCGCAGCACATCGCGCCGGCCGACATGGCGCGCTTCGGCGCGCTGGGCGTCATTCCGTCGATGCAGCCGTATCACGCCATCGACGACGGCCGGTGGGTGGACAAGGTCATCGGTCCCGAGCGTGCAAAGGGCACCTATGCCTTCAAGTCGCTGCTCGACACCAGGGCGCAGCTCGCGTTTGGCAGCGACTGGTTCGTGGCGCCGCCGACGCCGCTGATGGGGATCTACGGCGCGGTGACGCGGCGCACGCTCGACGAGAAGCAGCCGCGCGGCTGGGTGCCCGAGCAGAAAATCACGGTGGAGCAGGCGCTGCGCGCCTACACCGCGGGGGGCGCGTACGCCGGTTTCGCCGAGTTGAATCGCGGAATGATCAGGGCGGGGATGCTGGCCGACCTCACGATGATCGACCGCGACCTCACGCGCATTGCACCCGAGACCATCCGCGACGCGCAGATCGTGCGAACGATCGTCGGCGGAAAGGTCGTGTACGAGGTGATTGCGGCGCCGTAGCGCCCGGCTGGCCTACGAGTTCGGCGGCCGACCGGCGGACAAGGTCACGTAGATCACGCCCTTCCCGTGGTCGGTTCCCCAGCGGGTGGACGCGTCGATCCCGTTGAAATACCGGATGCTCTCGACGTTTGTCGAGGGGATATTTCGCAGGCTCGACACATTGCCGTACCGGACGCCGTCGAGATAGACCAGAATCTCCGTCTGTTGCGTGAAGGAACTAACGCCGCGGTCGTGCAGCCAGTTGCCGCGCAGCGCTTCGATGGCATCCCAAGCCGAATTGAATCGCGCATCCATCACCTCTGCCTTGGTCAGAACCGACCGGTCAGCGGCAACGGCGCCTGGGGGCGACGACGTCCGGTAACAGGCACTGAGCGGCACGCTGAGTGCCAACGCGATGGAGATCAGAATGCGGGGGATCACCACGGGCAACTCCTGCACGGGTTACTGAGATCATGCGCACGACGACGGGGAAAGGAAAGGGCACGACCGAGGGCCGGCGCATTGTTCCACCAGCCCTCGGTCATCGGTCATCGGTCATCTGTCATCTGTCATCTGTCATCTGTCATCTGTCATCTGTGATCAGAACCCGACGATGTCGTTGTACGCCGCCAGAAACGTACTCGTCTGCGGCAGTGTTGCATCCTCGAGCTGGGGCGCGTATCCCACCCAGACGTCCTGCGAGGCCACGCGCTTGACCGGCGCGTCCAGCCAGGCAAAGCAGTCGTCGGCAAGGCGCGCGGCAATCTCGGCGCCGTACCCCCAGGAGAGCGAATCCTCGTACGCCACGATTACGCGTCCCGTCTTCTTCACCGACGCATAGACCGTCTCCTGGTCCCACGGCGACAGCGAACGCAGGTCGATGACCTCCACCGACGGACCACCGGCGTCCGCCGCCTGGTTGGCCGCGGCCACCGCGCGCTGCACGGTCGCGCCGTACGTCACCAGGGTTACCTCCGTACCCTCCCTCACCACCTTGGCCTTGCCGAACGGGATCATGAAGTCGGGGCCCGGGTTCGCGCCCTTGTTGTAGGTCTGGCGGTACAGGTGCTTGTGCTCGAGGAAGATCACCGGATCCTCGCAGCGGATCGCCGTGCGCAGCAGGCCGTTGGCGTCGAGCGCCGTGCTCGGGCAGATGACGCGCAGGCCGGGGCAGTGCGTGAAGAGCGAGGCCCCGGTCTGCGAGTGGTAGATGGCGCCGCGGATGTAGCCGCCGTAGGTGCTGCGCACCACCATCGGCGCGGAGAACATGTTGTTCGAGCGCCAGCGCATGGTCGCCAACTCGTCGCGCAGCTGCATGTAGGCGGTCCAGATGTAGTCGAAGAACTGGATCTCGACCACAGGCCTGAAGCCGCGGTGCGCCAGGCCGATCGCCCGGCCAATGATGTTGGCTTCGGCCAGCGGCGTGTTGAACACTCGCGCGCCCCCGAACTCGCTCTGAAGGCCGTGCGTCGCCTTGAAGACGCCGCCCTTGCCCTTCACCTTGCCCAGGTACTGCTCGCGCGACACGTCGGCGACGTCCTCACCGAAGACGACGATACGCGGGTCGCGTCGCATCTCGTCGCGCATCGCCGTGTTGATGAGGTCAACCATCGTGGTCGGTGCGCCCGAGAACCGGGGATCGCTCTCGGTGTCGAACTGCGCGCTGGTGGGATCCACCGTGGGCGAGTACAGCGCCCACAGCGCCGTCTCGGGTGCGGGCTGCGGCTGCGCCAGGGCGTCATCGGTGGCGACGAGCAGGTCGGCATCCACGGCGTCCTGGATTGCCTTGATCTCGCCGTCCGTGGCATGCCCCTCGGCCACCAGCCAGCGCGGATAGGTCGTCAGCGGGTCGCGTGCGGCGTCGGCCTCGCGCTCGGCGCTTGGCCGGTACAGCACCTCGTCGTCCGACAGCGAGTGCGAGTACGGACGGATGACATGCGCGTGCACGAGCGCCGGTCCCTTTCGCTCGCGGGCGTAGGCCACGGCCTTCTTCATCACCTCGAGCGAGGCAAGGAAGTCGCAGCCGTCCACTTCCTGGATGTAGAGGTCGGGGAAGGACGCGACGAGCTTCGAGATGGAACCGCCGGCCGTGTTCACCTCCACGGGTACCGAGATGGCGTATCCGTTGTCCTCGACGAGGTAGACCACCGGGAGCTTGAGGTTCGACGCCGTGTTCAGCGACTCCCAGAACTCGCCCTGCGACGTGGTTCCGTCGCCAGTGGAGACGAACACGACTTCGTCGCCCTGGAAGCCGTCGGTGATGCCCAGCAGCTTGGCGCGCATTGACGCCTCGGCGTTGCCGACAGCCTGCAGGAACTGTGTGCCGGTGGGTGACGACGACGAGACGATGTTGAGCTGCTTGTGCCCCCAGTGCGATGGCATCTGCCGGCCACCCGAGTTGGGGTCGATGGCCGCGCCGACGGCGCTGTACAGCATCTCGGCGGCGGTCATTCCCAGCGACAGGCAGAGGGCGCGATCGCGGTAGTACATGTAGAACCAGTCGTACGCCGGCTTGAAGACGTGGCCGGCAGCGGTCAGCACGGCTTCGTGGCCGGCGCCCGAGATCTGGAAGAAGATCTTGTTCTGTCGCTTGAGCTGGATCTCCCGGTCGTCGATGCGGCGCGACAGGAACATCGTTCGGTAGGCGGCGAGGAGCTGGTCGCGCGTGAGCCCGTGGGCGGAGCCCTGGGGCGCGCGACGCTCCGATTTGGTCGAACTGGCCATGAGTCAATTCGTTCGAGGGCGAACGGGTGGCCCTCGGACGGGGCCGGGGGCCGCAGTATCGGGCTAATTGTAGTCCCCGTCGGCGGAGAGGGGGAGTCGCACGCACTCGGCGGGTACGGCCGTCGTGCTCGTCGGGCACCTCGGCAGGGCACCTCGGCACCGCTTGACGAACACCGTCGTGCGCGGCATTTCTGGCGGGCCTGCCCACGCCCCCCAGGAGACCAGATGACGTTCGCGCGCTTACTGCTGACCGCGATTGCCTTTGTTCCCCTCGCCCTCACGGCCCAGGGTGGTCAGCCGAACTGGCGCTGGGTGCTCGACCAGCCGGCCCGACTGGCGAATGGAGGCCGGTTCACGCCCACCGACTCGGTGCGGATGTTCGTGAATGGCACGCGCGTCGGCGCGTGGCCACGCCGCACGCTGGCGGTCGATGGCACCTACGGCTTTCGCATCGGGAAGGGCACGAACCTCCACATCACCAACCTCGACCCCACGCGACGCCACGTGCCGTTTCCCGCGCCGCGTTCGTAACCGATGGAGATTCGCGACCTCGGCACGTTCCTCGAGTACTGGGAATCGGTGTTCGCGCGCACCACGCGTCTGCTGCGAGTGCTCCCCCCGGAGCACATCGAATGGACGCACGCCGAGGGGCGCTGGACCATTGGCGACATCGCCCGGCACCTGGTCAACATCGAGCGCGACATGTACGCCGAGACGGTGGCCGGGCGGCCGAGCCGCTATGCCGGGCACGGGCGCTCGTACGCCGATGGCTACGAGGCGGTGATGGCCTTTCGCGCGGCACGGCACGCCGAGTCGATGGCGATCTTCGCGCTGCTCACTCCGGAGCGACTCGCCGGGAAGAGCGTCACTCCCGCCGGTACGCCGATCACCACGTGGAAGTGGCTAAGGGCGATGGTCGAGCACGAGGCACATCACCGCGGCCAGCTGTACCTGATGCTCGGAATGCTCGGGGTTCGGACTCCGCCGATCTACGGACTCACCGAAGAGGAAGTGGCGGCTCGTGCGCATCGCGCCGTCACGGACTAGCCTTAGGGCATGGCCAGCAAGGGACGCGCGTATCGCACCGTCGAGGTCGAGGGCTTCGAGGTCCTCGTGGGCAAGGCGGCCACCGACAACGACTACCTGACGTTCAAGGTGGCCAAGCCGCAGGATCTCTGGCTGCACGTGGCCGGTGCGCCGGGGAGCCACGTGGTGATCCGCAATCCGGACAAGCTGCCGGACATCCCCAAGGTGGTCATCGAGCGGGCCGCCGAGTTTGCCGCGTTCTACAGCAAGGCGCGTGCAGCCCGGGGAAAGGTGGACGTGCATTGCTGCTGGGCCAGCGACGTGCGCAAGG
>JBBTFF010000075.1:0-9224 GCA_038041995.1 Gemmatimonadota bacterium
AGGCCCCAGCCGAACTGAATGCCGAGGAAGCCGAAGCTCATGTTCCAGATGGTCGAGAACTTCGTGGTACTGGTGGATGCAGCTGCCATGTCGGTTCTCTCTCCTAGCGATCGTAAAGGTCCACCAGCGCGCGGAGGCGGCGGGTGATGTCGGACGTGACCTGGTCCCACGAGAACCGGAATCCCCAGTTGCCGGACCGGCGGCCGGGCAGGTTCATGCGCGCCGCGCTGCCCAGGCCAAGCACGTCCTGCAGCGGAATCAGCACCGTGCTGGCCACCGACGCCAGCGCGGCGCGGATGAGCGTCCAGTGCATCTCCCTGCCATCGGTGTCGAGATAGCGCCGGGCGAAGTCCTTTTCCCGCACGACGTCCACTGCACTGCGCGTGGAGTCCCCGCCGCCGGTGGAGTTCCACCAGCCAAGCGTCGTGTCGTTGTCGTGCGTGCCGGTGTACACCACGCGGTCGCGCGGGAAGGTGTGCGGCCGGAAGTTGCACGCCTCGTCGTCGGTGCCGAAGGCAAACTGCAGGATGCTCATGCCGGGATAGCCGAACCGTTCGCGCAGGGCTTCCACTGCGGGCGTGATGACGCCGAGGTTCTCGGCCACGATCGGCAGCGGCCCGAGCGCCGCGGTGATGGCGGTGAACAGCTCGAGGCCCGGGGCCTTGACCCACCGGCCGTTCACGGCGGTGGTGTCCGCGCCCGGCACCTCCCAGTACGCCTCGAAGCCGCGAAAGTGGTCGATCCGCACCACGTCGAAGAGTTCGAAGGCGGCGCGCATCCGGCGAATCCACCAGTCGAACTTCTGTGCGCGCATGGCATCCCAGTCGTAGATGGGATTGCCCCACAGCTGGCCCGTGGCGCTGAAGTAGTCGGGCGGCACCCCCGCCTGCACGAGGGTGTGTCCCGCCTCATCCAGCTTGAACAGGCTGCGGTTGGCCCAGACGTCCGCCGAATCATGCGCGACGTAGATGGGGAGGTCCCCCATGATGCCGATGCCGCGCGCGGCGCCGGCCTTCCGGAGTGCGTGGTACTGCGCAAAGAAGAAATGCTGCTCGCGCCGGAAGTGCTCCACCGAGGAGGCGAGGCGCTTGCGCCACGCGTCCAGCGCCGCCGCGTCGTGCTGCGCCGCCCCGCGCTCCCACGCCGTCCAGGCCACGCCGCCGTGCTCGAGCTTGAGCGCCATGAACAGCGCGTAGTCCTCGAGCCACGCCGCGTGCGCCGCGACAAACGCGCGGTATGCGTCGTCCGGGACGAACCGGGCCGTGGCATCGCGCAGCAGCGCCAGCTTGTGCGGAATGACGCGCGCGAAATCCACCGAGTGCGCGGGGAAGCGACTGTCGGCGCCCGGTTCGTGGATGAGCAGGGGACTGCCGGCGAACGCGGAGAAACACTGGTAGGGCGAGTCGCCGTATCCGGTGGGGCCCAGCGGCAACATCTGCCAGAGCTTCATCCCCGCGTCGGCGAGGACGTCGAGAAACCGGTGGGCCTCGGGGCCAAGGTCCCCGACGCCGTGGGGCCCCGGGAGTGACGTGGGATGCAGCAGGATGCCGGCGGTGCGGGGAAGCGTCATGTGCTGGGAAGTGCGCTGGTCGGGGGTGCCGTGTGCGCCGATCCGAGCGATTCGGATCGGGAAGCATGGTGGTTCGCCCGCGCCGCGTCCGCCGCGCCCGCGGTCGCCAGCTCGACGACGAGCGAGACCGAGCGTGCCGAGAGCGTGAGGTGCCGGAGCGTCACCGGCTCCGGCGGTTCGATGGCCGGCGTTTCGCGCGCCGTGTCGATGACATGGTGCCAGGCAAAGCCGTCGCGTGGCTCGGGGAGTCGCAGCGGAAGGTCCCGCGCGCCTCCGTGAATGGCCACGACGACCCGATCGGCGCGGGCACCGCCGCGGGAGGCGAGGGCCGCCACCAGGGTCCTTACCGAGCCGGACGTCCAGTCGGCGTACGACAGGGGGTGCCCGTCCGGTCGTCGCCACTCCACGTCGCGTAGCGCGAGCTCGCCGTCGGGCGTGCCGGTGAGCCAGCGATCGTCGCGCAACGCGCGATGCCGCCGGCGCGCCGCGATGAGTGCGGCGGCGAACGCGGCGAGGTCGCGGTCGGCGAGGTCCCAGTCGAGCCACGACCGTGCGTTGTCCTGCGCGTAAGCGTTGTTGTTGCCCTGTTGCGTGCGTCCGAGTTCGTCGCCCATGGCCAGCATCGGGGTGCCGCGAGAGAGCAGCAGGGTGGCGAGCAGCGCGCGGACGTCGCGCCGGCGCGCCGCGACGATGGCCGGAGTCGTGGTGGCACCTTACACGCCGTGGTTCCACGACAGGTTGCCGCTGGCGCCGTCGCGATTGCCCTCGCCGTTCGCCTCGTTGTGCTTCTGCTCGTACGCCACGAGGTCGGCCAGCGTGAACCCGTCGTGCGACGTGATGAAGTTCACCGACCGTGACGGGGGGCGGGAGCGCGTACCGAAGATGTCGGGCGAGCCGGCCAGACGCGTGGCCAGCTCACCCGCATGCTCGACGTCGCCGCGCCAGAATCGGCGCACCGTGTCGCGGTAGCGATCGTTCCATTCACCCCACGGCGCGGGAAACGCGCCGAGACGATACCCGGCAGGGCCCACGTCCCAGGGTTCGGCCACCATCTTGAGGTCGCGCAGCAGCGGGTCCTGCGCGATGGCGGCCAGCAGCGGGGCCGCCTCGTCAAACCCGCCTTCGCGGCGGCCGAGCGTCGTGGCGAGGTCGAACCGGAATCCGTCGACGCCAGCCGAGCGCGCGTAGTAGCGCAGCGTGTCGAGCGCGAGGCGCACCACCGGGGGACGGTCGAGCGCCAGCGTGTTGCCGCAGCCGGTGTCGTCGATGTAGCGATGCGCCTCGCCCGGCAGCGTCCGGTAGTAGGTGGCGTTGTCCAGGCCGCGCAGCGAGAGCGTCGGGCCGCTGGCGTTACCCTCGCCGCTGTGGTTGAACACCACGTCGAGCAGCACCTCGATGCCGGCGCCGTGCAGGGCGGCGACGCACTCGCGCAACTCACCGATGCCACCCGGCGCGAGGCGCGGGTCGGGGACCATCCAGCCGACCGTGTTGTAACCCCAGTAGTTGGTGAGGCCGGCGCGCGCGAGATGCGGCTCGTCGACGCTGGCCGCGATGGGCATCAGCTCGACCGTGGTGACGCCGAGGCGCGTCAGGTGAGCGATGGCCGATGCGTGCGCAAGAGCGGCACAGGTGCCGCGCAGCGCCAGCGGGATGTCCGGATGGAGCTTGGTGAAGCCGCGCACGTGCAGCTCGTACACGACCGTCTCGCCCCACGGCACCTGGGGACGAGCCGCGGAGTGCGTCCACTCGGCCGGCAGCGCAATCCCCTTCGGCACATGGGCTGCGCTGTCGACGTCATCGCGCGTGCCGTCAGGATGGTGACCGAACATCGACGGGTGCAGCGCGAACGGTCGGTCAATCGCGCGCACGTACGGATCGACGAGCAGCTTGGCGGCGTTGAAGCGGTGACCCTCGTGCGGCGCCCAGGCGCCGTGCGCGCGCAGGCCGTAGCGCGTCCCGCTGGCGATGCCGGCGATGAAGCCGTGAAAGACGTGCCCGGTTCGCCCCGGGAGGGCAATGCGCTCGACTTCGACGTTTCCACTCGCGTCGAACAGGCAGACATCGATCGCGCGGGCATGCGCGGAGAACACAGCCACATTGGCGCCTTCGGCCTTGAGCGTCAGCCCGAGCGGCTCGGGGCTGCCGGAGGACTCAGGCATTGCCGGTCGTCAGCAGGGCGCGGAAGAGCGCCGCGTAGCGCTTGGCCGCGTGGCCCCAGCTCACGTCGGTCGCCATGGCGTGGCGCTGCAGCCGCGCCCACTGCAGGTGATCTCGCCACAGGGCGGCGGTGCGCTCGATCGCGCCGTCCAGTGCGTCGGCGGTGACCGGCGCGAACACGACGCCCGAGCCCGCGCGCGCGTCCAGCGCCACTTCGTTGGCGTCCACCACGGTGTCGGCGAGGCCGCCGACGCGTGACACCACCGGAAGGGCGCCGTAGCGCAGCGCGCACAGTTGGGTGAGGCCGCAAGGCTCGAAACGCGACGGCACGAGGAGGGCATCGGCTCCGGCCTGCAACAGGTGCGCCATGGACTCGTCGTATCCGATCGCCACCGCCACACGGCCGGGATTTTCGCGCTCCGCCTCGAGCAACGCGTCCTCGAAGGGTCCATCGCCGCTGCCCAACAGCGCGAGCTGCGCTCCCTGTGCCATGATCGTCGGCAGCGACGAGAGCAGCAGGTCCGTCCCCTTTTGCCACGCCAACCGGCTGACGACACCGAACAGCAGCGACCCGGGGTCGTTGGACAGGCCCAGTCTCGCCTGCAGCACAACCTTGTTCGCCACGCGCGCCTTCAGGTGCCTGGCGTCGAACGGCGAGGGAAGGAACCGGTCCGTGGCCGGATTCCATACCTCCTCGTCGATTCCGTTCAGGATCCCGCTCACGACGGCGGCGCGCTGTCGCAGCAGGCCATCGAGGCCCATCCCGAATTCTGCCGTGCGAATTTCCGCGGCGTACGTCGGTGACACCGTGGTGATGCGGTCGGCGAGCGCGAGACCCGCCTTGAGAAAACCAATCGTTCCGTAGTACTCGACGCCGTCGATGGTGTACGCGTGCGGCGGCAGGCCGAGCTCGGCGAGCAGTTCCGCCGGAAACTGCCCCTGAAACGACAGGTTGTGCACCGTCATGACCGTACGCGGGCGGGCCCCGTCGCCGTAGTGCAGGAAGGCCGGCGTGAGCCCCGCCTGCCAGTCATGCGCGTGCACGACGTCGGGGACGAACGCCGGCACCGCGCCGCGGCCGAGGTCGGCGGCCGCGAAGCTCAGGGCGGCAAAGCGCTGGGCGTTATCCGGCCAGTCCTTGCCGTCAGGCCCGACGTAGGGATTGCCCGGCCGCGCGTACAGGTGCGGCGCGTCGAGCACAAACAGGTCGAGGCCCGCGCTCTTGCCGGTGAGCACCCGTGCCGGTCCTCCGTGGAGGTTGCCGTAACTGTGCACGGTCGACGCATCGCGGAATGCGGCGATGACTTCCGGATAGCCGGGCACCAGGGTCTTCACCATGACGTCTTCGCGCGCCAGCGCCAATGGCAGCGCGGCCACGACGTCACCAAGACCGCCCGTCTTGACGAGCGGGAAGACCTCGGACGCGACCGAGAGTACGGTGAGCGGGCTCACGGGACCAGGTGGTTGATCATCGGCTGCGTGATCAGGCGGATGCCGTTGGCGGTTCGCCGGAAGCGAGCCGTGTCCAGCGCAGGATCCTCGCCGACGACGAGCCCCGGAGGAATGTGCACGCCCTTGTCGACGATGACGTTGCGCAGTCGCGCGCCGCGGCCGATGTCGACCTCGGGGAGGATCACCGCGTTCTCGATCTCCGCGTAGGAGTGCACGAGGACGCGCGTGAAGAGCAGCGAACGGCGCACCGATGCCCCTGACACGATGCACCCACCCGACACCAGCGACGAAATGCCCTCGCCGCGGCGGCCGCTCGTATTGTGCACGAACTTCGCCGGTGGCGTGACCTCGGCGTACGACCAGATCGGCCACTCGCTGTTGTAGAGGTCGAGCGCAGGCACCACATCGGTGAGGTCGATGTTGGCTTCCCAATAGGCATCGATCGTGCCGACGTCGCGCCAGTAGACGTCTGCCTCCGAACGCGAATGCACGCAGGACTCGGTGAAGCGGTGGGCGACGGCCTTGGCGTTCTTCACCAGCCAGGGAATGACGTCGCGGCCGAAGTCGCGGCTCGAGTTCTCGTCGGCGGCGTCACGCCGCAGTTGGTCGTGCAGGAAATCCCGCCGGAAGACGTAGATGCCCATGCTCGCCATCGCGTAGCCTGGGCGGTCGGGCATTTCGGGCGGCTGCGCCGGCTTTTCCACGAAGTCGACGATGCGGTATTTCGCATCGACGTGCATGACGCCCAGGCCCGAGGCCTCGGCGACCGGCACCTCGACGCAGGCCACGGTGACGTCGGCCCCGGAGTTGACGTGCTGCACCAGCATCCGTTCGTAGTCCATCTTGTAGACGTGGTCGCCGGCGAGGATCATGAGGTATTCGGGGGCGTAGCCGTCGATGATGTCGATGTTCTGGAACACGGCGTCGGCGGTGCCGGCATACCACTGGTCCTCCGACACACGCTGGCTGGCCGGCAGGATGTCGAAGCTTTCGTTGCGCTCCATTCGCAGGAAGTTCCAGCCGCGCTGCATGTGCCGGATGAGGCTGTGCGCCTTGTATTGCGTGGCCACGGCGATGCGACGGATGCCGGAGTTGATGGCGTTCGAGAGCGTGAAGTCGATGATGCGCGACTTGCCTCCAAAATAGACGGCCGGCTTGGCGCGACGATCGGTCAGTTCCATGAGACGCGCGCCGCGCCCGCCGGCCAGGACATAGGCCATCGTCGAGCGCGCGAGCGGGGTCGAGTAGGTGACGTGGGGCATCGTGCTCTCCAGTACCGCAGGTGTGCGGTGTGCGTCCTACTTCCCTTCGTGAACCAGCCAGATGGTGCCCAGCGGCGGCAAGGTGACCGTCGCCGAGCACGGATAGCCGTGACTTGGCGACTTGCCGGCGATGACGACGCCCGCATTGCCCGCGTTCGACCCGCCATAGATGGAAGCGTCGGAATTCAGCACTTCCCGCCACCGTCCCGCCTGCGGCATGCCGATCTTGTAGTGCGGGCGTGGAACCGGCGTGAAATTGGCAATGACGACCACGGCGCGCGCCCCGTCGCCGCCGAATCGTGCCCACGCGAACACCGAGTTGGGCGCGTCATCGACGACGATCCAGCGAAAACCCTCGGGCTCGCAGTCACGCTCGTGCAGGGCGCGCTCGTCGCGATGCAGCCGGTTGCAGTCGCGCACGAGGGTCCGCACGCCGCGGTGCACCGCGACGTCGAGCAGCGGCCAGTCGAGCTGCCCGTCGAAGTCCCACTCGCGGCCCTGCGCGAACTCCTGCCCCATGAACAGCAGCTTCTTGCCCGGGTAGGCCCACATGAATGCATAGTACGCGCGCAGCGCGGCGAACCGCTGCCAGGCGTCGCCCGGCATCCGGTCGAGCAACGACCGCTTGCCGTGGACGACTTCGTCGTGCGAGAGCGGCAGCACGAAGTTCTCGGTGAACGCGTAGATCAGGCCGAAGGTCATCTTGTCGTGGTGCCAGCGGCGGTGCATGGGATCTTCGGCCATGTACTGCAGCGTGTCGTGCATCCAGCCCATGTTCCACTTGAAGCCGAACCCCAGGCCGCCGCTGAACGTCGGCTGCGACACGCCGGGCCACGCGGTCGATTCCTCGGCGAGCGTGATGGCGCCCGGATGCCGCGCGTACACGGCCTCGTTCAGCCGCTGCAGGAAGGCGACGGCCTCGAGGTTCTCGCGCCCTCCCTCGCGGTTGGGAAGCCACTCGCCGGCCTTGCGCGAGTAGTCGAGATACAGCATCGACGCCACCGCATCGACGCGCAGGCCGTCGATGTGGTAGCGGTCGAGCCAGAACAGCGCATTGGCGATGAGGTAGTTCACCACCTCGCGGCGGCCGAAGTTAAAGATGGCCGTGTTCCAGTCGGGGTGAAATCCCTGGCGGGGGTCGTCGTGCTCGTACAGCGCGGTGCCGTCGAACGCCGCGAGGCCGTGCGGATCCACCGGAAAATGGGCGGGCACCCAGTCGACGATCACGCCGAGCCCCTCGGCGTGGCAGCGATCGACCAGCCGGGCAAATGCCGCGGGTTCGCCAAAGCGTGCCGTCGGCGCGAACAAGCCGATCGGCTGGTAGCCCCACGACGCGTCCAGCGGATGCTCGTTGACCGGCATCAGTTCAATGTGCGTGAAGCCCATGTCCCGGACGTGGGGGACCAGCGTCTCGGCGAGTTCATCGTAGGTCAGCCAGCGGCCATTCTCGCCGCGCCGCCAGGAGCCGAGGTGCGTTTCGTAAATGGACATCGGGGCGCGGCGTGGATCGCGCAGCGGCCGCGCCGCCATCCAGGTGTCGTCGGTCCAGCGAAAGCCGGTCGTGTCGCAGACGACCGACGCGGTCGACGGGCGCATTTCGGCGCCGAAACCGACCGGATCCGACTTGAGCGGCAGCAGCTCGCCGGCGATGCCGACGATTTCGTACTTGTACAACGTGCCGGGACCGACGCCGGGAACGAAGATCTCCCAGACACCCGTGCCGTGGCGCAGCCGCATCGCGTGTCGGCGTCCGTCCCAGGCGTTGAAGTCGCCGACCACCGACACGCGCTTCGCGTTCGGCGCCCAGACGGCGAAATGGACGCCCGTCGTTCCCTCGTGCTCGATCCGGTGCGCCCCGAGCCGGTCGTACAGCGCGGCGTGCGTCCCCTCGCCGATGAGCCAGTCGTCCATCTGGCCCAGCACGGGGCCGTACGCGAAGGGGTCGTCGAAGCGCCACTGGTCGCCGCCACGGCGGGCGCGAAGCACGTAGCGCGTCCGCCGCGGCATCGTTCCCTCGAACAGGCCGGCCGGATGGCGGCACTCGAGCTGCGCCATCACGCGTCCGTTCAGGGCCACGACCTCCACGCGCTCGGCGCCCGGCACGAGCGCGCGCACCACGAACCCATCGCCCGCCGCGTGAATCCCCAGCACGGAGAATGGGTCGCCGTGCCGGCCCGCGACCAGGGCGTTGACCGCGTCGCGGGAGAGCCTTCCGGCAGCCGGCCGGGTGTCAGCCCGGTTCCGGCGAGGCATCCCAGATCTCGTGCGCGTACTCGAGGATCGCGCGGTCCGAGCAGAACCACGCCATGTGCGCGGTGTTGAGGATCGCCATGCGCCACCACGCGGCGGGGTCGCGCCACAAGGCGTCGATGCTGCGCTGCGTGAGGCGATAGGCCTCAAAATCGGTCGCGACCATGAAGTGGTCGTGATGGCGCAATCCTGCGACGAGGGCCTTGTACCGCGAACGGTCGTCCGGCGAGAACACCCCCGACTCGAGTTCGGAGAGCACCTCGGTCAGCGCGGGCGAGGCGGCGATGGCTTCCGTCGCGTCGAGGCCGGCGCGGCGACGTTCCGTGACTTCCTCGGCGAGCAGCCCGAAGATGAAGAAGTTGTCGGCGCCGACGTGCTCGCGAATCTCGATGTTGGCGCCGTCGAGCGTGCCGATGGTCAGCGCGCCATTCAGGGCGAGCTTCATGTTCCCCGTGCCCGACGCCTCCATGCCGGCCGTCGAGATCTGCTCCGAGAGGTCGGCGGCCGGAACGATCACCTCGGCGAGGCTCACG
>JBBTFF010000075.1:9234-21251 GCA_038041995.1 Gemmatimonadota bacterium
GACCACCTTGAGGCGATCGCGCACCACCGGGTCGCGATTGACGATGCGCGCGACGTCGTTGGCCAGCTTGATGATGAGCTTCGCCTGGTGGTACCCCGCCGCCGCCTTGCCGGCGAAGATCTTCACGCGCGGCACCCACTGTGCCGTCGGCTGCGCGCGCATGGCGTTGTACAGCGAGATGGTCTCGAGGATGTTGAGCAGCTGCCGCTTGTACTCGTGAATGCGCTTGATGTGGACGTCGAAGATCGCGTCCGGATTGAGCGCGATCGACAGTCGCTCGGCCACCAGTCGACCCAGCGCGATCTTGTTGGTGCGGCGAACGGCGGCAAAGCGCTCGCGGAACGCCGAGTCCTCGGCGAATGGCACGAGCTCGACCAGCCGGGACTCATCGTCGAGCACCCGCGGCCCCACGGCCCTGACGATGAGGTCGGTGAGGCCCGGGTTCGCCTGGTACAGCCACCGGCGGAACGTGATGCCGTTGGTCTTGTTGACGATGCGCCCCGGATACAGCGCGGCAAAGTCACTGAACACCGTCTGGCGCATCAGCGTCGTGTGCAGCGCCGAGACGCCGTTCACGCGGTGGGAGCCCAGGAACGCGAGGTTGCCCATGCGCACCTGGCGGCTGCCGTTCTCCTCGATCAGCGAGACCGCGGCCAGCCGCCGCACGTCGTCGCAACCGCGCACGCGCAGTTCGTCGAGGTGCAAGGCGTTGATGAGGTAGATGATCTGCATGTGCCGCGGCAGCAGCCCTTCCATCAGTGGAACCGACCACCGTTCCAGCGCCTCGGGGAGCAGCGTGTGGTTGGTGTAGTTGAACACCGAACGCGCGATGTCCCAGGCCAGCTCCCACGGAATGCCGTGCTCGTCCACCAGCAGCCGCATCAGCTCCGGAATGGCGATGGCCGGGTGCGTGTCGTTGAGCTGGATGGCGACATGATCGGGGAGCGACAGCAGGTCGCCGTGCTCGGCCTCGTGCCGGCGCAGGAGGTCCTGCAGCGACGCCGACGCGAAGAAGATCTCCTGCCGAAGTCGCAGCTCGTGGCCGGCGGGCGTGGTGTCGTCGGGGTAGAGCACGCGTGAGATCGCCTCGAGGCGCACCCGGTCGGCGAGCGCGCCCACGTGATCGCCCTTGTTGAAGTCCTCCATCGACAGCGGATCGGCCGCGCGCGCCGACCACAGGCGCAGCGTGTTCACGTGCGCGCCGCGCCACCCGGTGATCGGGGTGTCGTACGCCACGGCCTTCACGCTCTCGGCCGGATGCCACACCGAGCGGGACGTGCCGTCGGCGTTGGCGACGACCTCCACCCGCCCGCCGAACCCGATCGTGTACGCGACCTCCGGCCGCGCGAACTCCCACGGGTTCCCGGCGGACAGCCAGTCCTCTGGAAGCTCGATCTGCCAGCCGTCCCGCAGGCCCTGGCGAAAGATGCCGTGGTCGTAGCGGATGCCGTACCCGTGCGCCGGAATCCGCAGCGTCGCCAGGCTTTCCATGTAGCACGCCGCGAGCCGGCCAAGGCCGCCATTGCCCAGCGCCGGGTCCGGCTCGAGCTTCCGCAGACGGTCGAGGTCCACGCCGAGGTCGGCGAGTGCGGAATCGGCGATGTCGGTCAGGCCGAGGTTGCCGAGCGCGTCGCCCAGCAGGCGTCCCGTGAGAAACTCGAAAGAGAAGTAGTAGACGCGCTTGCTTCCCTCGCGATAGGTGCGCCGGGTCGAGTCCATCCAGTGCTCGACGACACGATCGCGGACGGCCAGCGACGTCGCGAGGAGCCAGTCGTGATCGAGGGCGTGCTGCGGGTCCTTGCCGACGAAATAAGTGAGCTTCGCGACGACGGTATCGCGGAACGCGGCAACCACGTCAACGGCGGTGGGGGTCTCGCCGGCGGCGAGGGCAGGGGCGGTATTGAGACGGGTGGCCATGGCAAGGCTAGGGTATTCGGAGATGCTGCATTTGCATAAAGCTACGGTGCGGCGTAGAAATCTGCTTCCCGGAATCGCTCGTATTCAACCATCCGGCAGGCGGGGTATCCTGGCCTTGCCGGGAGGAGCGCCGGCCCGACCAGGGGAAGCGACCGGGACGACGCAAAAGCCACGAGACCTCCCGTCGGCGCCTGCCGGGCGACGGTTGCGCGCAAGGCACGTTAGTTTGGGGTCGTGGAATGACGGTCGCGCGTGTCATGCAAGGGAGGCGAGGGTGAGCCAGATACCGGATGACGTGCGCGCTGCCCTCGAGGGGCTTCGGTCGCTGGGTGGTGACGCCCTGCTGAAGCAGATGGTGAAGGTGTTCGTGGACCACTCGCGCGACCGCGTCCAGGCGCTGCAGGCGGCGGCGGCGGCGGGTGATCTCGTCGTCGCCGCGTCCGTGGCGCACACCCTCAAGGGCAGCGCGCGTCAGCTGGGACTCGTCGGCATGGGGAACGCCTGCGTCGATGTGGAGCAGGCGAGCAAGCAGGGCGACGCGGCCGCCACCCAATTGCACACGGCCGCCGTGCACGCGCAGTACACGACGGCCGTGGAGTGGCTGAACAGCGCTACGGCTTGACCGGCACCGCCGTCTTCCTGACCGAGTCGCCCGAGACGATCGGCGGCGGCGGCGGTGGCGCGGCGCCCGCGAACAGGTCGCCGAGTCCGGTGGCCTTGGCCACCCTGATGGCGCTCTCCAGAGCACGGTCCGCCCCCGCCTTGTCGCCTTGCGCGCTAAGGGCCTCGGCAAGCACGTAGTTGGTCGAGACGTACAGGTAGGGAATGCCCACCGACGCCCTGTCCACCCACTTGTTCTTCCGTTCCAGCGCCGCCGGTGACTTGAACGCCGCCGCCAGCGCCTTCATGCGCGGCACATCCACCCACCCCTCGCCCTGCACCATCACGGTGTCCCGGCCGCCGACGATGGAGTCGGTCAGCAGCTTGCGGGCCAACCCCTGGGTGAGCAGGTAGTTGCCGAGCCCGAGTTCGAAGGGATACCCGCCAGACGTGCGGCTGAAGTAGATGGAACGAGTCTTGGCGTCCTGGATCATCTTCAGCACGAAGATGTCGGCGCGCGCGAGGAACCGCGGCTTCACAACCGCTTGAAGCTTGCCGGCGACGAACAACTGTGGCTGCGTGATCTCCTGGCCCAGCGGCACCGAGTCGGCCTGGGCCAGGGTGAGCGCCATCGGCGGGTCCGACGGCTTCACCCAAGTCTTGCCATGATAGATGGCCGGGCCCTTGGCCGCGTCGTACTCATAGACGGGGCGGCGCAGCAGCTGTCGCGTATACCAGTCGGTGTTCAGCAGCGACGTGTTGGCGACGATCACGTCCCTGCGCACACCCATCACGTCCTGGGCGTACCAGAGGGGGAATGTATCGTTGTCGCCCACGGTCACGAGGATGCCGTACGGCTCAACGCTGTTCAGCAGGTCCGTGGCGAAGTCGCCCGTGTCGGTCTCGCCGTGACGCGTTGACGCCGTCCAGTTGCCGAAGAGCGGCACCACGGCCAGCAGCAGGATGGGCGAGGTCATCGCCCAGCTGCGGTTGGTCGGAAGTTCTATGGTTTCGGCGCCGATCTTCGCCTTCTCGCTGCCGATGATCGCGGCAAACGACTCCCACACGAAGACGAGTCCCAGCGCGGCCCACACGCTCCACGCCGAGAAGCTCCACAGGTAGAAGTAGTCGCGGTCGCGGACCTCGCGCTGCACGCTCTCGCCCAGCTCCGGCGCCTGCGAGTAGCCGTACTTGAAGTTCATGTAGTAGATGAGCAGCAGCGTCAGCGTGAGCATCAGCGGCCCGAAGAAGGCGAAGCTTCGAGGGTCGCGCTTGTAGTGCACCCAGCCGCCGAGGATGCCGAGCACCAGGAAGATCGCGGCCAGCGAGCCCTGCAGCCCGGGGCGCACGCCGTCGACGTCGCGCAGCCACTGCCACTTGAAGTACAGCCACCACATCCCGATCTGCGCGCCGAGCGGCGCCTGCCGCTCGACCAGGGACGGCTTGCCGTACTGTCCGCGGTTGAAGTTGTACATGAAGGCGCTGTACGTCCCCTCGGACAGCGTGCACGAGAGCTTGAGTCCGTCGCGGCACGCCGTAGGTTCGCCTTCATTGATGGCTGGGAAGTGTGCGGCGCGGATGGGCTGCGTGAGGAACGGCGTACCGCCCAGCACGATGGCGCCGACGCAGGCGAGCAGCAGCTTCCAGCGCGTGATCGTGCGCGGGCGGCGGATCAGCACCGCCAGGCCCGCGGCAGGCAGGGCGAGGATACCGGCCATGTGGTTGGCGTAGCCCAGGCCGCAGACATACGCGATGAGAACGAGCAGGCGGTCAGCCGACGGCCCGTCGGGGTCATCGCACCAACGCACCGTCAGCCAGGCGGTGATGGCCAGGCCGGCGAGCGAGATGGTGTAGACCTTCTCATTCACCACCGACTGCGACCAGACGGTGAACGCGGTGGAGCCGATCAGCACGGCCAGGGCGCCCCCGACGATGCGCTGCCAGCGCTTCTCGAACCACCCCACCAGCACGCGTTCGGTGATGAGGAACCACATGGCCGCCGCCGTCGCGCTGGAAATGGCGGCCAGCAGATTGATGCGCATGGCCACCGTCGGCGCGATGGGCAGCACCGCAAAGACGCGGCCGATCAGGACGAAGAACGGATTGCCGGGCGGGTGCGGGATGCCCAGCGTGTACGCGGCCGTGATGTACTCGCTGGTGTCCCACATCGCCGTGTCGGGCGAGAGCGTGGCGAGGTAGAGCAGGAACACGGTCGCGAAGGCGATGCCCGCGGCCAGGTAGGACGGGCGAGAATCGAGATCGGAGCTAGGGGCGGTCGACGCCATCGGACTCGGGGCGAGAGAGGGCTCTTGGAGAACCTTGAAATATCAGAGCGGGGGCCGTGCAGAGGGAAGGGGCAGCGCCTTCGGGGCAGCGCCTTCGGGTGCGGGGGTACCGATTGGACACCCCGGCCGTCCCGAAAAGTTGCCGGAACGGGGACTCTCACGAAGACCGAAGGGTACGGAGATTCACGGAGCTGCAACGACTCTCGCGGGGGCTTGGCGGACGGAACTGTACCGCAAGCGCTCCTGTGTTTGTCGTCCTCAGTGAAACTCCGTCCGCTTCGGCCTAAGTGAGATACCTCACGACACCAGCGCGGCGCGCTAGTGCCGGAACAGCCGCTGCCCGGTGAACACCATCGCGATGCCGTGTTCGTCGGCGGCGGCGATCACCTCGGCGTCGCGCACCGATCCGCCGGGCTGCACGATGGAGGTCACGCCGGCCGAGGCGGCGTGGTCGACGCCGTCACGGAAGGGGAAGAAGGCGTCGGATCCCAGCGCGGCGCCAGCCGTGGCATGCCCCGCGCCCTGCGCCTTGTGCACCGACAGGAAGGCCGCATCCACGCGGGACATCTGTCCGGCGCCAATGCCGATGGTCGCGCCGTCGCGCGCCAGCACGATGGCGTTGGACTTCACGCTGGCCACCGCACGCCAGGCGAAGAGCAGGTCGGTCATCTCGGCCGCCGTCGGCGCGCGTTTGGTCACCACGCGCCAGGCGGCGTCGTCGATGACCGTGGGCGCCTTCTCCTGCACCAGCACGCCACCGCGCACGCGCTTCACGTCGAGCGCACCAGGACGCTCGACCGCCCGGCCTTCGAGCAGGCGCAGGTTCTTCTTGGCGCCGAGTATGTCCACGGCCTCCGGCGCGAACTCCGGGGCGACGACGCACTCCACGAAGAGCGACGCGATCGCCTGCGACGTGGTGGCGTCCACCGGCACGGTGAAGGCGATGACCGAACCGAACGCCGAGACCGGGTCACAGGCAAGCGCCTTCTGGTACGCCTCGAGCGCGCTCGTTCCGGTGGCCAGCCCGCACGGCGTCGTGTGTTTCACGATCGCGCAGGCGCAGTCGCCGGCAAACGGGCCGACGGCGAGCAGCGCGCCTTCGAGGTCGAGAAGATTGTTGAAACTCAGTTCCTTGCCGCCCCGCTGAACGAGGCCCGCCAGGCCCGCGTGCGGCGCGTCGACGTAGAATGCGGCCTTCTGGTGCGGGTTCTCGCCGTACCGCAGCGACTGCGCGCGCTCGAATGCCAGCGTCATGCGCTCCGGGAAGCGATCCCCCGCCTGCTGGGCAAACCACCCCGAGATCGCCGCGTCGTAGGCCGCCGTGTGCGCGTACACCTTGCCGGCGAGCGCGCGGCGCAGCGGCAGCTGGTCGCCACCCTGCTGCAGCGCGTCGAGTACCCGGCCGTAGTCCGCGGGATCGACGACCACCGTGACGGCGCCGAAGTTCTTGGCCGCCGAACGCAGCATCGACGGCCCGCCAATGTCGATCTGCTCGATGACGTCCTCGGGCTTCACGCCGGGCTTGACCGCCGTCTCGCGAAACGGATACAGGTTCACGACCACGACGTCGATGGGGGCGATACCGTGTGCGGCGATCGTGGCCATGTGCTCGGGAAGGTCGCGGCGCGCCAGCAGCCCACCGTGCACCACCGGGTGCAGCGTCTTCACGCGCCCGTCGAGCATCTCGGGAAAATGGGTGACCTCGCTGATGTCGCGCACCGCGAGGCCGGCGTCGCGCAGCGCCTTGGCCGTGCCGCCGGTGGAGATGAGGTCGAAGCCGAGGGCCGAGAGCCCGCGAGCGAGATCGGTGAGACCGGACTTATCGGAAACGCTAAGGAGTGCGGAAGGCATATGGACAGATGGCGGAAGACAGATGACGGATGACGGATGACGGATGACGGATGACGGATGACCGATGACGGATGACCGATGACGGACGGCGGACAGCGGACAGCATACGGCTTCTTTTCGCAGGTCACGCGTCCGGAACGAACGGGTGCCGCACCCCCTCCACCCCAAACCTCAAGAACTTGTACGGCAACTCGCCGTGCACCCGCCCGTCGTCGCCCAGTCGCACCGCGCCGCTGGCCACGGCCTCGACGCACCACGGATACACGCGGTGTTCCACGCCGAGAACCCGGGCCGCGAGCGCGTCGGCGGTGTCGTCGATCGGCACCGGAACGGGCCACTGCGCGATGATCGCGCCGCGGTCGAACTGCTCATCCACGAAATGTACGGTGACCCCGGACACCCGCGCGCCCGAGGCGATGACCGCGTCGTGCACACGATGCCCGTACATGCCGTGCCCCCCGAATGCGGGAAGCAGGGCGGGGTGCACGTTCAGGACGCGTCCCGCCCAGCGGCGTACGACGGCGGCCGGGACGAGTCGCTGGTAACCGGCGAGGACCACCAGATCCGTGTCGTGCGCCGCGAGCACCTGTTCGAGCACCTCCGCCGGCGCGCTTCGCGGAACGTGCACCGCGGGAATGCCACGCAGCCGCGCGCGCTCGAGCGCGTGTGCCTCGGCGCGGTCGCTCACCACCAGCGACACCACGGCGCTCGCGCTCCCTCCAAGCGAGTCCAGGTGCTCGAGGATGGCCTGCAGGTTGCTGCCCGCACCGGAGGCGAGCACGGCGAGGCGCTTCACGTCAGGGCTCCGGCGTGTGCGGGATGCCGAGGATCATCACCGCGGCCTCGGTGAGCGACGATGCGATCTCGAATCCTGCTGCGAGCGTCTGCTCGACGTCCTCGGGCGTCGTTTCCGGCGACGGCACGAGAATGCCGCGCGCGCCGTATGACCTGGCGGGCAACACGTCGCGAAATTTGTCGCCGACGAACACCGACTGGGCGGCGTCCACCTGGTGCTCGAGGATGGCCTGCTCGTACATGCCGATGCCCGGCTTGCGGCAGTCGCACGGCCCCGTGATGTCCGGATGGTGCGGGCAGTGATAGTGGTCGTCGACGAACGCCCCGCGTTCCTCAAGCAGGTCGTCGATGCGCTCACGGGCCGCGCGGTAGTCGCTCTCGGTGAACAGGCCGCGCGCGATTCCCGACTGGTTCGTGCAGACGATCACCGGGACCAGCGCATAGTTGAAGCGGCGCACCGCGTTGGTGGCCTGCGGAATCAGCTCGACGGACTTCGCATCCTTGATATAGCGCATGTCCACGATCAGCGTGCCGTCGCGGTCGAGAAAGACCGCGCGGCGCGTGAACGACGTGCTGGTGCGCGCCTGGGCAGGCGTCGGGGGCGTCATGCGAGGGCCTCGCGCACCGCGGCCGTCAGCCGCGCGTCTTCGGTCGCCGCCACGCCGCGCAAGTCGAGCAGCAGCGCGCCGTCGGCAATGCGCCCGATCACCGGCAGCGCGCCCGTGCGCAGCGCGCGCTCGAGCGCCGCGGCGCCGCCCGCGAGCAAGAGCGCGCACGACGGAATGCGTGCCGAAGGAAAGGCGCCGCCGCCAACGGTGGCCACGGTGTCCACGGCGCGGGCGCTGACGCCGAACGCTTGCCACGCCGACACGAGCGCCGCCGCACGCTCGCGCAGCACGGCCACCGGCGTGGTGAGCATCGCCAGCGCCGGGATCTCCCGCACGGCGCGTTCCGGTTCGCGATACAGGCGCAGCGTGGCGTGCAGCGCCGCCAGCGTCAGCTTGTCCACGCGCAGCGCGCGGGCCAGCGGATTGGCGCGCAGCGCGTCGACCACGGGCGCGCGGCCAAGGATGATGCCGGCCTGCGGGCCGCCAAGCAGCTTGTCGCCGCTCATGACCACCAGCGAGGGGCCGGCGGCCACGGCGTCGTGCGCGGTGGGCTCGCCGGAAAGACCCCACGGCGCCAGGTCGAGCATCAGGCCGCTGCCGAAGTCGTGGACCAGCGGCACGCCGGCATCGTCGGCCAGCGCGGAGAGTTCACGAGCCGGCACCGCCGCCACGAAACCCTCGACCGTGAAGTTGCTGCGGTGAACGCTGACGATCGCCCCGGTCTGCGGGGTGCAGGCGCGCCGATAGTCGTCGGCGTGCGTACGGTTGGTGGTTCCAACCTCCACCAGCCGGGTGCCGCTCCGGGTCATGATGTCGGGGACGCGGAACGAACCTCCGATCTCCACCAGTTCGCCGCGCGACACGATGGCCTCGCGACCATCGGCCAGCGTGTTCAGGGCCAGCACCAGCGCAGCGGCGCAGTTGTTGACGACCAGCGCGTCTTCGGCGCCGGTGAGTTCGCGCAGCAGCGAAGCGCAGTGCACGTGGCGCGAGCCGCGCGCGCCGCGCTCCACGTCGTACTCGAGCGTGGAGAATCCGCGCGCCACGTCGGCCAGCGCGCCGATGGCGACCTCGGCCAGCGGGGCCCGGCCGAGGTTCGTGTGCAACACCACGCCGGTGGCGTTCAGCGCGCTCTGCAGGGTGGGGCGCTCGCTCGCGTCGAGACGCCGGGCGATGTCGGCGGCCCATGCCGCCTCGGTGGCGGGCGCCGCGGCCGGATCGATGCGGGCCGCGGCCAATGCGGCACGCACGGCCTCGGCCACGACGTGGCGCGGCGAGCGCTCGGTGAGTGAGCGCACGCCGTCCTGCTCGAGGAGCACGTGCACCGAGGGCATGGCGCGGCGCGGGTCGCTCATTGCCGGGGCGGTTTCACGGGCGGTTTCGTGGCGGGGGCGCTCACTCCGGGTGGCTTCTTGACCGTGGAGTCCGCTTTGGACTCCGGCGGCTTCTCGACGGGTTTGGCCCGCGAAAAGGTGCGCTCGCTCGTGCGTCGCACGCGTGACGCGCTCAGCGCGTTGCGCACAGTCAGCCGGTACGCTCCCGGCCCGATCGGCTCGTCGAGTTCGGCGACGAACTCGGGAGTGATCGCCATTCGCGCGGGAACGGGCGGGGGCACGCGCTTGACCGTGTCGCGCTCGGCGCGCCGCGCCTCCACGCGCGCGTTCTCGATGGAGTCCTGCTGCGCGATCACGCGCCCCGAATCGGCGCGCGCACGCCCCCTGCGCCCGGCCACGGTGGTGTCGGCGCGGAGGGTCGAGTCGCGGACCGCCACCTCGCGCGCGCGCGCCACCGAGTCAAATGCCGACGCCCGAACGAGCGACCGCACGCGCACCCGGCTGGAGTCGGCGCGACGCAGCTCCACCTGGCCGGGCGAGAGTGCCGAGTCGAGTGCGAGCGCCCGGTCGAACACGAGGCGCAGCGTGAGCGAGTCCTTGACGTCGACGCCGACGATGCGCGCGCCGAGCGTGTCGTGCATGAAGGCGTAGAGATCGAGACGCAGCGAGTCGGCGACGACGACGGTCACGGAGTCCCAGAGTTCGCGCGGATCCAGCCGCCCGTTCTGGTTGGCGTCGATGATGGTCCGCAGCGTGTACTTGTCCGACGGGAGGAACGGGAGCGCGTAGCGGCCCGACGAGTCGGTCTTGGCGATCCAGCGAAAGGACGTGTCACCGCCGACCGTGGCATCGATGAGCGCGAGGCCGGCGGGCTTGACGGTGGTCCAGTCGAAGACCGCGCCGCGCACGACGCCGCGAGGGATCGACGCACCCGTGCTGAAGACAAATGTGCGCGGGCTGGTGATGGCGTTGCTACGCAGGTCGCTGAGGCCGGGCAGGACGGTCAGCGCGTAGGCGGTGTTCGCGCGGAATCCCTTGCGGGGGCGCACCGTGATGGCATCGCGATGCCAGTCGACGCGTGCCGCGCCATCCGACGGAGAGAGCAGCACGACGGCGCCGAGGTCAGTGCCGGCGCGCGGGCGTTCGCTGACCACCTCGTTGAACGCCACCGTCACGCCCTTGCTGCGCACGCCCGTGGCGCCCGAGTCTGGCGTGACCTTCAGGATGACTGGCGCGGCGTGGTCGACCGGGCCACCCGGAGGCGATCCCGGCGACGCGCAGGCGGCGGCATACGCCGCAACGCAACCGGCGGCGAGCAGGAGGGCGGCCGCGCGCCGGCCGCGCGACGTCACGCGCCGCCCGCGCGACGTCACGCGCCGCCCATGGCGCGGATCTTCGCGCGCAACTGCGCCACGCGGGCCGTCCACTCCGCGTCCTTGACACGCTCGGCGTCGACGACCGCCGGTGGCGCCTTGTCAGTGAATCCCGCGTTGGCGAGCCGCCCGCGCAGGGCGGTCAGTTGCTTGTCGAGCTGCGCCAGTTCCGTCTCCATCTTGCCGCGTTCCTTGGCCACGTCGACGATTCCCTCGAGGGGGATGACGACCTCGAGTCCGCCGGCAAGCAGCGCGTGTGCCGCGGCGCCCAGCGAGGCGACGTCCGAGGTGGCCAGTTCGGCGCGGGCCATTCGGTGCACGAACACGCGCTCGGCGAGGGCGATCTCCGCCGCCGCGGCGTTCCCGGCGAGGTGCACCGTCAGCGCCTGGGTCGGCGGCAGCACGTAGTCGTTACGGATCTGCCGCACGGCGGTGATGACGTCCTTGACCACGTCGAACGACGACGACGCATCGGAGCGCGCCGGGGCTGCGGGCCACCCGGCCTTCATCAGCCAGGTGCCTTCGACGTGTCCCGGCAGTCGCTGCCAGAGCGTCTCGGTGATGAACGGCATGATCGGGTGCAGCAGGCGCAGGCCCTGATCGAAGCAGTGCACCAGCAGGGCCCGCGCGAGTTCGCGATCCTCGCCGGGCTCGGCGAGGCGCGACTTGCAGGCCTCCACGTACCAGTCGGCGAGGTCGTTCCACAGGAACCGGCGGGCCGCCTCGGCGTGCACGTCGAGGCGCATGCCCACCTGGCGCATGTTCTCCGGCCAGATGCCCTGCGGTGGGCGCGCCGGACCCAGCGCGGCGTCGCAATCGGCCACCGCGTCGGCGAGGCGGTTCACGATCCAGTGATCCGCACTGCGGAACGTCGCGCGGTCCAGCGACGAGAGCGGGCGCACCGGCTCGTGTCCCACCTGCATCAGCAGGAAACGCCCGATGTTCCACAGCTTGGTGGCGAAGTTGCGCCCCGGGGCGAACGACTTCTCGAGGTCGTCGGGATCGAGCAGCACATCGACGCCCATGCCCATGCCGGCGATCATCGTCCAGCGCAGCGCGTCGGCGCCGAACTTCTCCACCACCTCCAGCGGATCGATGCCGTTGCCCAGCGACTTGCTCATCTTGCGATGCTGCATGTCGCGCACGGTGCCGTGCAGGTACACCGTGTGGAACGGCACCCTTCCGGTGAATTCGAGGCCGGCCATGATCATGCGTGCCACCCAGAAGAACAGGATCTCCGGGGCGGTGACCAGC
>JBBTFF010000076.1:0-19332 GCA_038041995.1 Gemmatimonadota bacterium
CGATGGCGCCGGTCACCCGGCCTCCGACGCGCACCTCGGCGCGCGACACCCGCTGCAGCAGCACTCGCATGGGGCGAAACGTAGCGCGCCGGCCGTGCCAGTGACACCGATGGGCACCGGCGGTCCCGTTGCGGTATGATTGCGTCATGGGACTCGAGAACCGTACCACGCGCGTAGCACACAGCGGCCTGTTGCAGGCCGTTGGGGGCGGCGCGCTGGGCGCGTTCTTCGCCATCCTGCTCCAGGTGGCGAACATCGGGCCCAGGGCGCCGCTCTGGCTGGCCGCGCTCGTGGGCGCGGCGGTCTTCGCGACGCTCTTTGCCGGCGTCACGCGAACGGTGTTCAGCGTGAGCGGGTCGCTCGCGCAACAGTTGACGATGCCCGAGGCGAAAGGAACGTACGCACCGCAGTTCTCGCACATTCAGGCGCTCGAGGTGCAGGAGAAGCACGCCGAGGCGCTCGCGGCATGGCTGGAGGTCGCCGAGGAGCTTCCGGGCAATCCGTCACCGCTGCTGCGCGCGGCTGATCTGCAGCTGCGCCAGTTGCACAACGCGCCGGCGGCGATGGAGCTCTACGATCGGGCGCGGCGATTGCCCGGCATCCGCGATGAGCACGTTCAGTACGCGTCACAGAAGATCATCGACATCCACCTCGGCCCGGGCGGCGACGCCGGACGCGCGCTGGTGGAACTGCGCCGGTTCGTCACGACGTTTCCAGTGGGCCGCGCAGCCGATGGCGCACGCGCCGCCATCGCCCGGCTGAAGGCACAGACCGGGGACGACGCCGGCTGACCTACCCGCGACCGTCGCTGGGGCCGGACTTGTACCACTCGAGGCTCAGCGCCGCCCGTGGCGAGATGCGGGCCAGTAAGGAGCGGCGCTCGGTGTCGCTGTAGGCCGAGTCGGGAGCGGGGCCGCGCCGTCGGTGACCGGACGAATCGTTCCCGCGCCGACGAAGGCCGCGGCCCATTGCAGGAATTCGGCGCGGTTCATCGTGTGGTCACTCCACGGTCACGCTCTTGGCGAGGTTGCGCGGCTGGTCCACGTTGGACCCGCGCTTCACGGCGATGTAGTACGCCAGCAGCTGCAGCGGTATGGAGGCGAGCACGGGCATCAGCAGGTCGACCGTCTCGGGAATGCGGAACTCGTAGTTCAGCAGTCCCTTCAGCGCCGGCTCGTCGCGCGAGGTGATCGCGATGATCTTGCCCTTGCGTGCCTTCACCTCCTGGATGCTCGACACGACCTTCTCGAACACGGCGTCGTGGGGCACGACGAACACCACCGGCATCATCTCGTCGATGAGCGCAATGCCGATTAGGTAAGTGTAAGTGGATCTATTGGTTAGCAATACGCCGACAGTTGAGAGCTGTCTGCGCGTTGCTTTTGTATCCCACTGATACCCTCAACAGCAGCTACGCCACGCACGCCGCGATACGGCGTCGAATCAGCTACGGCGTGTTTCGATAATTCAGCGGGTGTGGCGCCGTATATGACGTTCATGGCGAACCAACTGAGACGGGGGGAGGCGCCAGCGGCGGTCATGGCCCTGGCGGAAGCCGACGTTGCTCCCTTACACGAGGCGAGGCTCAATTCAACAACGCCAGCCCCTATCCCATCACGCCAAGCCGGCGCATAATGAGTTGGTTGGACTGAAATGCTACCATAGAGCCGCTGCTGTACCGTACTCATTGAGGAATTCTGGTGGCAAAAGCGCGCAAACCGCGCCGCACGCTAGCGGTTGCTGCACCGGCGAGCCCCGTCCCCGAAGACGCGAAGCTCTTCCTCAACCGCGAGCTGTCGACGCTGGCCTGGTTTCGACGCGTGCTGGAAGAAGCGCAAGACGAACGCCAGCCGCTGTTGGAGCGCGTGAAATTTCTCTCGATTGTCAGCGCCAACCTGGCGGAATTCTTCATGGTGCGCGTTGCCGGTCTCAAGCAGCAAATGGATGCCGGCGTGGTTGAACTCTCGATAGACGGCCTGACCCCGGCGCAACAACTCGCCGCCATTCGCCAGGCCGCCATGCAACTGATGAACGACACCCGCGATTGCCTGCGCGGAGTGATCGCGCAACTCGACGCCGTCGGCATTCACGTGTCTGATTACGCTGCATTGACGGAAGATCAGAAGGCGTACGCCAAGACCTTCTTCGACGAGATGATCTTCCCCGTGCTGACGCCGCTCGGGTACGACCCTGGCCGTCCCTTTCCGCACATATCGAACATGAGCCTGAACCTCGCACTGACAGTGCGGGTGCCAAACGGCCCGGAGCGATTTGCGCGCGTCAAGGTGCCGAACACGCTGCCGCGACTCCTGCCGATGCCCTCGGTCCCGGATCCCTCGGGAAATGGGACTGCGCCGAAGGACTCGTATTTCGTCTGGATCGATCAGGTCATTGCCGAACACCTGCAGACGCTGTTTCCCGGGTGGCAAGTGCTCGAGGCGCATCCATTTCGCGTGACGCGCGACGCCGAGGTGGTCATCCAGGAACTCGAAGCCGAGGATCTGCTGGAGACGGTCGAACGCAGCGTCCGCGAACGGCGTTTTGGCTCCGTCGTGCGCTTGACCACGGAACCAACGATGCCGGATGGGATTCGCAGTATTCTCATCGACAATCTCAACATTGAGCCAGGCGACGTGTATACGGTGCCGCCGCCGCTTGGCACGAGCGATCTGATGCAGCTCTGTGCGCTCGATCGACACGATCTCAAGGATCCGCCGTTCCTTGCGGCCATTCCCCCCGAGATTGCCGAATCAGAGGGCGACATCTTTTCGGCGATCCGGCGCGGGGACATCCTGCTGCATCATCCGTATGATTCCTTCGCGACGGTTGTCGACTTCCTGCAGGCCGCCGCGCGCGATCCGAATGTGCTCGCCATCAAGCAGACGCTGTACCGGGTGGGACGCAATTCACCGATCGTCGAAGCCCTGACGGAAGCCGCCGCCAATGGCAAGCAAGTCGCCGTGCTCGTCGAACTGAAGGCGCGTTTCGATGAAGAGAGCAATATCGAATGGGCGAAGGCGCTGGAACGCGAAGGCGTGCATGTGGTCTATGGATTGCTTGGACTGAAGACGCATTCGAAGACCGCGCTCGTGGTGCGCAAGGAAGGCGAGCGCATCCGTCGCTACGTCCACCTTGCGACGGGCAACTACAATCCCGCGACGGCGCAAGTGTACACCGACCTGGGTCTCTTCACGTGCGATGAAGCGATGGGGGCGGACGCCACCGATCTGTTCAATTATCTCACCGGCTATTCGTCCAAGACGGACTATCGGAAGTTCCTGGTCGCGCCCATCAATCTGCGTTCGGGCATCGAATCGCTCATCCGACGTGAGATCGAGCAGCAGAAGCAGGGCGCACAGGGTCATCTCATCTTCAAGATCAACTCGCTGATCGACCGGCAGATGATTCACCTGCTGTACGAAGCCTCCCAGGCTGGAGTGCGAGTCGACCTGATCGTGCGCGGCATATGCAGCTTGCGTCCCGGTGTGCCAGGCGTCAGCGAGAACATCCGGGTCGTCAGCATCGTCGGGCGTTTTCTCGAGCACAGCCGCATCTACTATTTTCGCAACGGCGGCGATGAGCAGGTCTATTTGGGCAGCGCCGACCTCATGCCGCGCAACCTGAATCGCCGCGTGGAAATCCTCTTTCCCATCCAGGACGCGCGGCTCATTGGACAGGTGCGGAACCAGATTCTGGAGACCTATCTCGCCGACAATGTGCGCGCGCGGCTGATGCTGCCCGATGGCACTTACACACGGCTTGCGCCCGAAGGCGGCGCCGCGGCAATCGACAGCCAGGCGAGGCTGCTGACTCGCCCCGTGAGCGAGATGGTGAGCTAGTTGTGCCCGCGAATCTCCGCCAAGCAAATGCCAAGCGCCGGTGTCGCGGATGTGTGCGTGGAGCGTGAGACATGAAAGTGTATTTCCTGCGACATGGAATTGCCTTTGAGCGAAGTGAATGGAAGGGCGCCGATGCGGAACGCCCGCTGACGGGCGACGGCATCGGGAAACTCCGGAACACGGCGGAAACACTCGCGCATCTGGATCTGGGCCTGGACGCGATTATCAGCAGCCCGCTTGTTCGCGCCAAGCAAACCGCCGAAATCGTCGCGCAAGCGCTGGGTCTGAAGGCGAGGTTGTCGGAGGACAAGCGGCTGGCGCCGGGTTTCAACAACGACCAACTGCACGTGATGTTGCGCGAGCATTCCCGCGCCAACGCGGTTATGCTCGTCGGACATGAACCGGATTCGAGCGAAACGATCAGCGCGCTCATCGGCGGCGGACGCATCGTCATGAAGAAAGGCGGGCTCGCACTCGTCGATTTGCCGGACGCTCAGTCCAGGCGTGGCGAACTCCTGTGGCTTTTGACCCCCAAGTGGCTGGCAAGCTGAGTTTATCGTCATTTCTCGCTCACCCGGAGTGTCCGTGATGAAACTGATCCGTCCGCAAAGATCTGCCGCAGCAACTCCGCCCAGCGACGCCGAGCCTCGCGGAGGGCGAGCGGGAGGGCCGGCACGATGAGCACCGGCGTGGGCGACGCGCCTGCCTGAGTCTGCCGGCGCATCCCGCGCGGCCGGTTGGCGTACCAGCCGTAGTAGCGCGTCGTCACCTGCCCCTTGTCCGGGATGTGCGCGAGCACCCGCGCGAGGAACTCCAGCGGATCGATGGTCTCGGTGCCCGCCGTGGGTCCCTCGGACTTGTCGGACCGGTAGGTGACTTGCGTGGCCGAGGCGTCGTACGTCAGCCGCTCCAACGCCACGGGATTATGCCGCGGAAATCATTGGCGAGGATGTGCGGAATGCCGAACTCGGTGCGCCGGATGATCGACGGTTCGTCTTCCTTCGGGGGGGGTGGCGGCAGCGCCGGGCAACAGCACGGAGGCGCTGACGCCAAGGAGCGACGGGCGCACGACCTATCGCCCGCAGTTACCGGATCGGGATCGAGACCCAGATCTTGTGCGTGCTCGCTGTCCCTCCGTTGAAGGTCAGCGCCGAACTCGGCGCCGCGATCACTCCCCCGGTGGAGGCGGGGGCCGGCGCGGTGACCGTAACCACGTCGCCACGACCGATGGTGATGCACTCGCTGACACTGCAGCTGACGCTGTAGTTGTACCGCAGCTGCAGGGAGCGCGTGCGAAGCGCGAGCCCGAAGGTCGGCGTCCATTCCATCCAGTTCTCCCGCTGTTCGCGGAAAGTTCTCTGCACGTTGTTTGTCTGCCCCAGCTTGTAGTTGATGGAGTAGACGCCCAGCCCCAACTGGAAGCCGAACATCGAACTGCTGTCCCTCGAGACGGGCATCTCGTGCCCAAACCCGACGCGCACCATCGTATTGGCGAAGCGGAACGAGTTCTCCACGGTCTTCCCGCCCGCCGGGATGATGCCGCCCCCGACGACGGCCGTGTCGTGCGCCGCGTCGGCCCAGGTCGTGCTCGACATCGGTTCGTTGATGAGATCGACGCCAAACGTCGACCCGCCGAACACCCGCGCCAGTCCGATCCCGGCATTGAACGCGAGCGTGGATCCCGGATCGCGCGGGATGCTCTGGAGAACGTAGTTGGGAATCTTCGGATGCGAGAGCTGGTTGACCGTGGCGAGCCACCCGATGCGCCATCCTTCCCTGCCGAGAGGCTGGGTGTACTCGGCGTGCGCTCCCCGGATGCGAGTACGATCCTCGTTGCGGTCCGTGCGCTCGGTCACGATGGATTGCCTGAGCGCCGGCTCGAAGCGCCAGGTCCTGAAGTGCACGTCGTGCGTCATCAGGAACTGATTGTGGAGCAGGATCACCTCGAGGGTCTTGTTGGGGGTGAACTCCTTCGTGAGTCCCACGCGGACGTCGGAACTGCTGCCTGACTGATTGATATGATCGCTCCCCGCGTAGAGGAGATCGACACCGTCCACGGCGCCGAGCCCGGCGAAGGTCCCACTCGCGCCGATGGAGACTCCCTTCCCGATGCGGCGGGCCAGCGACAGGGAGAGGTACTGGTTGGTCGCGGTGCGGTCGCTGATCACCTGCGTAAAGCCCATCGGACCTGCACGATCCAGCTGCTGCAGCGCGAACACCCCGGCGATGGACCAATCGCCGAACGATGCCAGCCCGCCGACCGGCAGCGTGCGTCCCCCGCCACGACTGCCGGAGATGCGGTGACGGAAGGGCGCCGTGAAAAACGCCCCCCCGCGCAGTCGCGTCGCCTTCGCCGGATTCACGAACGGGTCGGCCAAGGAGTCGTCGAGCGCTATTGAGACACCCGCCAGCCCCGCCGTCGCCGAGGGAAGGATATCGAACTGCTGGTTCTGGAACACGGGCACGGTCCTCGGCGTCACGAGTTGCGCCTGCGCGGTGCGGGGCGCACCGCTGACGAAAACGAGCGCTGTCGCAAATACGACGGCACCGGCGAACGCGTGACGAGCAGGGCCTGCACGGACAAAGTCTGGGTTCATGGCAAACCTTGAACAGGGTGGATAGGACGACACTCCAGCAATTAGGGGTTGTGAATCAATAACTGACTCAGTGCGTTTTACTGCGCGGGCGAATGGTGTAGTTCCAGTCGCCGTGAAACGTATGGGGCTCAAGCTGAATCTGTGCCATCTGTTCGTCGCGAATGACCACGCCGTTAGGGTAGAGACCAGGGTCGACTTCCGACCGCACGCGTAGGCCGTCCTCGGTGGTCGTGTCGCCGATGAGACTGATGATCGTGACGAGATCCACGAGGGGTTTACCCCGCCAGTTCATGGCGATGTGCGAGAACAGGCGGTGTTCGATCTTGTTCCACTTGCTCGTGCCGGGCGGGAAATGGCAGACCGTGATCGTCAGCCCGGTGCGAGTGGCGAACTGCTGGAGCTCCCACTTCCACAGGCGAACCCGCGCGCCGTTGCTGCCGCCGGCATCGGCCGTAATCAACAGCGCGGTCGTGTCCGGGTAGGCACTCCGTCCCATGCGCTTCCACCACCGGCGAATCGTGTGCACCGCAAAGCTGGCCGTGTCATGATCGATGCCGACACTCACCCAGCCTTCATTGCGCGTCATGTCGTAGACGCCATACGGCACCGCTTTGCCTTGCTCTTTGATGAGAAAGTCATGCACCCGCACGGCCTCGGGGTTGCCCTTCGGTCGCCATTCCCGCCCGGGGTTCTTGAAATCCCCAATGAGTTCCTTCTTCTTCGTGTCCACGGAAATCGCCGGACGATGCTGGCGCTGAAAGCGCCGGACCTGCTCGTTGAGGTACTGGAACTGGGCATCGCGGTCCGGATGCTGCGGTCCCTCCCGCGTCTTGCGATTCGCCTGCAGGCAGTAGTCGGCGGCATTCAGGAGCTGCGCCACCAGCCGGTAGCTGACCGTGTGGCCCATGGCCTGCAGTTCGGTGGCCAGCCGGCGCACACTCTTCGAGGTCCAACGCAACGGCGAGTCCGGATCGCCCGACGTCGTGGGTTCCACCAAGGCGTCGAGATCCGCGGCCAGTCGGTCATCCGTGTCCACGGTGCGTTTGCGTCCGCCGCCGGGGCGGCGCGTCCGTTCCACGGGCAGTGGAACGCCGGTGGTATCGAGTTCGCGCATGCCCCGACTGATCGTCGAACGCGAAATCCCCGTGGCCTGCTCGACGAGTCCAATGCCGCCGTGGCCAAGCGCTGCCGCTTCGCTCGCCGCCCAGATGCGTCGCGAACGCTCCGTCAACACGGAGCGCAGTCCCCGGTACTTGCGGCGGAGCGTCTTGAGATCCACGCTTGAATGTACAACACCGCCTTCAGTAAATCAAGCAGTTATTTATTCACAACTCCTTAGCGGGAAATTCAATCGGGGTCGGTCAAGTATGGCGCAGCGCCTGACCCCACGCCACGGACCCGCGCGAGGTCCGGGTCCGGCGGGGGGCCGGTCGGTTCGCGTCGTCACCCCCGGGCGGCGGCCCGCGTGCGGAGATGCGTGAGGATCTGATCGATGACGGCCCGCGCGGTAATGCAAGCGACGATCCGCATCGTCCCGCCGTACGGCGGCCCTGACTACCCGCCACGCCCGTCGCTGGGGCCGGACTTGTACCACTCGAGGCTCAGCGCCGCCCTCGGCGCGATGCGCGAGAGCAGGGCGCGACGCTCGGCGTCGCTGTAGGCCGAGAACGATCGCGCGCGCGCGGCGTTCTCGCGTACCTGCACCGGGCTGAGCATCCCCACCACCGCCAGCGAGATCGGCAGCGACCACGCGTAACGCAGGCACTCGTCGATCGAGCAGATCTTCTCGCGCAGCAGGGCGCCATCGGCACTGGTCTTCATGGCAATGACGCCGATGTCCCGGCGCACCAGCTCGGGAAGGACGTACCGCTGGAAGCTCTGCTGGTGGTAGTCGATGGGGTTCAGCGGCATCTGCATCACGTCGAACTTCAGCCCCTGGTCCCAGTAGTGGATGGCGCGCAGGTTGGCCTCGGGCTGCTGGTGCCCGGTGACGCCGAGGAACCGCGCGGCTCCCTTGGCCTTCAGCTCGAGCATCATCTCGAACGCGCCGCCCGGCGCGAAGGCCAGGTCGACGTCAGCCACGGTGCGCACGCTGTGCAGTTGCCAGAGGTCGAGCTTGTCGGTGCGCAGGCGCTTGAGCGTTCCCGCGAGGTGCCGTTCGGCCATCTCCGGACGCCGCCTCGGAAAGTCGAACGACTTGGACATCACGAACACCTGGTCGCGACGCCCGGCGAGCGCCGCGCCGAGCCACTGTTCCGACGTGCCGTTCTGGTAGCTCTCCGCGGTGTCGAAGAAGCGGATGCCCTCGTCGAATGCCGCGTCAACCAGCGTGCGCGCGGCGGCCTCCGACCCGGACTGACCAAGGTGGTAGCCGCCGAGTCCGAGCATTGGCAGCGTCACCCCGGTGCGCCCGAGGCGTCGGGAAGGCAGCGTCGCCGCGCCGGCGTTCACGGAACCTGCGGTCCCCGCGCCCACGAAGGCGGCCGCCCATTGGAGAAACTCCGCGCGGTTCATCATGCCGTCACTCCACCGTTACGCTCTTGGCGAGGTTCCGCGGCTGGTCGACGTTGGCGCCGCGTTTTACGGCGATGTAGTACGCCAGCAGCTGGAGGGGAATCGAGGACAGCACCGGCATCAGCAGGTCGATGGTCTCGGGAATGCGGAATTCGTAGTCGACGATGCCCTTCAGGGCCGGCTCCTCCCGGGAGGTGATCGCGATGATCTTGCCCTTGCGCGCCTTCACCTCCTGGATGCTCGACACGACCTTGTCGAACACGGCATCGTGCGGCACGACGAACACCACCGGCATCATCTCGTCGATGAGGGCGATGGGCCCGTGCTTCATCTCCGCGGCCGGATAGCCCTCGGCGTGGATGTACGAGATCTCCTTCAGCTTGAGCGCACCCTCGAGGGCGACGGGGAAATTCACGCCCCGCCCGAGGTACAGGAAGTTCGGCGCGCGCTTGAACTCCTCGGCGATGTGCTCGATCAGCTCCGCGTGGTCGAGCACCTGCTGGATCTGCGCCGGCAGCGCGGCCAGCGCGTGCGCCATTTCCATGCCGCGCACGACCGAGAGCCCGCGCTTGCGCGCCAGCTTCAGCGTGAACAGCGCCAGCGCGACGACCTGGCTGGTGAAGGCCTTGGTGGACGCCACGCCGATCTCGGGGCCGGCATGCAGGTAGATGCCGCCATCGTCCTCCCGGGCGATCGTCGACCCGACGACGTTGACGAGCCCGAGGGTGCGCGCGCCACGCCGCTTCGCTTCCCGCATGGCCGCCAGTGTGTCGGCCGTCTCGCCCGACTGCGAGATGACGATGCACAGCGTCCTGTCAGTGACGATCGGGTTGCGATAGCGGAACTCCGACGCGTATTCCACCTCCACCGGAATCCGGCAGTACTCCTCGATCAGCAGCTCGCCGATGAGCGCCGAGTGCCACGACGTGCCGCAGGCCGTGATGGTGATGTTGTCCACCGCCATCAACTGCTCGTGCGTCAGGTTGAGGCCGCCCAGCTTCGACGTCCCGTCTTCGAGGATCAGTCGGCCGCGCATGGCGTTCTCCACCGTCTGCGGCTGCTCGAAGATCTCCTTGAGCATGAAGTGCGCGAAGCCGTTGCGCTCGATCGCGCCGATTTCCCAGTCGATCTTGTCGACGCGGCGGGCGAGCGGCATCGCATTGGCGTCGAGCACCCGGTAGCCATCGCGTTCGATCACCGCCACGTCGCCGTCGTCCAGATAGACCACCTGGCGGGTGTGGGCGAGGATTGCCGAGGCGTCGGAGGCCACGAAGTGCTGGTGCTCGCCAATGCCCAGCAGCAGCGGACTTCCCTTGCGGGCCGCCACGATCTTGCCCGGGTCACGGTTCGAGATGACGGCGATCCCGTAGGTGCCCTCGATCTTCGCCAGCGCCAGGATGACGGCTTCCTCAAGCGAGCCGTTGTACAGTTCCTGCACGAGGTGCGCCACGACTTCGGTGTCGGTGTCGCTGCGGAAGTCGTAGCCCGCCTCCTGCAGCGCCGCCTTGAGCGTGTTGGCGTTCTCGATGATGCCGTTGTGCACCACGGCCACCGTGCCGTCGGCGCTCAGGTGCGGGTGTGCATTGCGCTCGGTCGGCGGCCCGTGGGTGGCCCAGCGCGTGTGCCCGATCCCGACGAGTCCGTCCACCGGCGCACTCGCCAGTGCGCTCTCGAGCCGGGCAATCTTGCCGGCGGCACGGCGCGTGACGATCGCCGCCCCGTCGTACACCGCCACACCGGCCGAGTCGTAGCCGCGGTACTCCATGCGCTTCAGTCCTTCCAGCAGGAAGGGCGTCGCGTGCTTGCTGCCGACGTAACCGATGATGCCGCACATGCCTGATGCTCTCCAGCCTGAGGGGTCAGCGCGCGAGCTGCGCCAGGAGTTCGCGTCCGCGCTCCACCATCGTGCGCGCGGCCTCGTCCGACGGGGCCTCGGCAATTACGCGCACGATGTGCTCGGTGCCGGACGGCCGCACGTGCACCCATCGGTCGGACCACGAAAGCCGCAGACCGTCCTGCGTGTCGACCGCGGCGTCGGGGAAGGCGGCCCGGAGCGCCGCATACACCGCGTCCAGAGGCACGGACGGCCGGTCGAGTCTTTCCTTGATAATCGTGTAGCGGGGATACCGCGCCACGACGGCGGACAGCGACTCCCGGGCGTCGACCAGCATCTGCAGGAGCAAGGCGACGCCCAGCGGCGCGTCGCGGCCCAGGTGCAGCTCGGGCAGGATGACCCCGCCATTCCCTTCGCCACCGAAGACGGCGCCGGCCGTGCGCATCGCCATGGCGACGTTGACTTCCCCCACCGGCGCGCGAATCACCGGCACGCCGGCGTCGGCGGCCTGATCGTCCACGACGAGGCTGGTGGAGAGGTTCGTGACCACCGGACCCCGGCGGTGTCGCAGCACCACGCGGGCGGCAAGCGCCAGCGTGTAGTCCTCGCCGATCGCCCGTCCCGTCTCATCGACCAGGGCGAGGCGGTCGACGTCGGGGTCGGTGGCAAAGCCGATGTCGGAGCGCGACGACTTCACCAGGTCGCACAATGGCCCGAGGTTCTCGGGCACGGGCTCGGGCGGGCGCGGAAAGCGTCCGTCCGCCTCGAGTTCGATGGCCGTGACCTCGCACCCAAGGAGTTCGAGCAGGCGCGGGATGATGATCCCGCCCGCGCCGCGACAGGCGTCGTACGCGACCCGAAATTTTCGCGCGCGGATCGCCGCGATGTCGATCATCGGCAGCGCGAGGACGGCGTCGAGGTGACGCGTGACCGCGTCGCCGTCGAAGCGCGTCTCACCGAGCTTGTCCCATGTGGCATACGGAATGTCGTCGACCAGGGCCCGCATCCCCTCGCCGTCCGTCGCGCTGAGGAACAGGCCGTCTGCGCCGATGAACTTCAGCGCGTTCCATTCGACAGGGTTGTGGCTTGCCGTGATGCCCAGACCGCCCGCCGCGTGGTGATGTTCGACCGCCATCTGCAGCGTTGGCGTGGTGGTCACCCCCAGGTCGATGACGTCGGCGCCCACCGACTCGAGCGCAGCGCGTGCCACCTGGTGGAACAACGGTCCCGACACGCGACTGTCGCGTCCGAGAACGATCGCGGTTCCCTGCCCCCGGGCCAGCGCCCAGGCGCCGAACGCCGCCGCGTAGCGGGCAAAGACCTCGGGAGTGAGCCCGAAGCCAACGCGTCCCCGGATACCGGACACGCTGATCATCAATCGTGGATCAGCCATGGGAGAACGTTAGAGAGTGATGACGGATGACGGAAGACGGAAGACGGAAGACCGATGCCACCCATGCCCGCCCTCGCCTGACGGCGACCGGTCGGATATTCTCAAGCCACGCCGGCGCTAGTCGTCCATCGTCTGTCATCCGTCATCCGTCATCTGCCATCGACTGTGTCCAGTCCTCTCTCCCTGCTTCCCTTCGCCCTCGCCGCCGGTCGCGGACACATCAATGGTACGCCGGCAGCGGCGCTCGTCGCCGCCGGATTCACCCTGCTGCAGCGATCCGTGCCGCTCGTGCGCGCGCTCGCCGCTCGCCGCAGCGCCATCCTGCTGCCGACGTCTGGCGCCTACCTCACGGCACTGGCCGCCAGTGATGGGCGCGGCGCCGTGCTGGTGAACCCGCGTGCCGCGAGCGCCGATATCGGCCGCCAGCTGGGCGAAGCCAACGTGGGGGCCGTCTTCACCACGCGAGCGCTCGCGTCGCGACTGCCGGCCGGGACCGGCCCCATCGTGCTGCTCGATGACGCGCCGCAACGCGCGACGGTGATCGTCAGAGGCGTCGAAACGGTGATCGAGCTGGGCTCGCATTTCGGCCTCGACCTCGAGGGCGAGGTGCAGCCGGGACGCGACGAGGAATGCGCCATCGTCTTCACTTCGGGGGCCAACCGAACACCGTTGGGCGCGGTGCTCACGCACCGCAACCTGCTGGCCAACGCCCGCGGCACCGTCGACGCGGTGTCGCTGCACGAGCGCGATCACGTCCTCGCTGCACTGCCGTATGCAGACCTCTTCGGCTTCACCGTCACCATGACGGCGCCGATGCTGGCGGGTGCGCGCGTCACCACGATGGACCCGTTTAATACCGTCGCAACGCTTGCGCTCATCGAGAATGACGGCGTCACGCTGATGGCCGGTGTGCCGGCGACGTACGCCGCACTGGCGGCGGAGCTCGAGCAGCGGAGCAAACATCTCGAGGCACCGGCATTGCGGGTCTGTCTGTGCGGCGGCGCACCGCTTTCGGTGGCGCTGCAGGACCGCTGGTTCGAGCTGACCGGGGCCGAGTTGCGGCAGGGGTACGGCCTCACCGAGGCCGCACCGGTCTGTCTCTTCAACCCGCCGCATTTTCCCAATCGGCGCGGCACGCTGGGCATTCCGTTTCCCGGCGTCGAGGTCACCATTCGCGACCCCGACACCGGCGCCGAGCTGCCGGCTGGAACTGAAGGAGAGATCTGCGTCCGCGGCGACAATGTCTTTCGCGGTTACCTGCGCGACGGCGCGGCCGGGCTCCAGCTGCGCGACGGCTGGCTTCACACCGGCGACCGCGGTCGCGAACGCGCCGACCGCACCTTCGAATTTCTGCGCCGCCGGCTGTAGCGCAGCCGCACGCGCATCGCGTCCACATGACGCATTGCACTCGTGCGGCCAGCCGAGCGGCGACTATCTTTCCACGCATCCTCCACAGACGGGAGCCGGTATGACGCGGGTGTTCGACGAAGACCTGGACTTGCGCTTCGGTACGCGCGCCATCCACGCGGGCCAGCGCCCGGATCCCACGACGGGCGCCATCATGCCGCCCATCTACCAGACGTCCACCTACGTCCAGGAGGCGCTCGGCGTCAACAAGGGCTACGAGTACGCGCGGGGCAAGAACCCCACGCGCGAGGCCCTCGAACGCAACGTCGCCGCCCTCGAGGGGGGCCGCCACGGCTTCGCCTTCTCCAGCGGCATGGGGTGCCTGGACTCCCTGATGAAGCTGTTCAAGTCCGGCGATCACATCGTCTGCGGCGAGAACGTGTACGGCGGCACCTTTCGGCTCTTCGACAAGATCCTCAGCAACTTCGGCCTCTCGTTCACCTTCGTGGACACGCGCGATCCCCAGCGCATCGAGGACGCCATTACCGCCGCGACGGTGGCTCTGCTCGTCGAAACGCCGACCAACCCGCTGATGCGGCTGACGGACCTGGCCGCTGCCGGCGACATCGCCAAGCGTCGCGGGATCCTGCTCATCGTCGACAACACCTTTGCCACACCATACTTCCAGCGTCCGCTCGAATTCGGGGCGCACGTGGTCTATCACTCGAGCACGAAGTACCTCAACGGCCACAGCGACATGGTAGGTGGCATCGCGGTCGTGCTTGACGACGCCCTCGCCGAGCGCATCCAGTTCATCGCCAATGCGGCGGGCGCCGTGCCGGGACCGATGGACTCGTGGCTGACGCTGCGCGGCACCAAGACGCTCGCGCTCCGGATGCGCGCGCACGACGCCAACGGGCGTGCCGTCGCCGCGTGGCTTGCCAATCGCTGGGGCGCCGAACGCGTCATCTTTCCGGGACTGCCGACGCACCCGCAGCACGAACTCGCCAAGAAGCAGATGACGGGCTTCGGCGGGATGATCAGCGTCGAGATGGGCAGCAAGGAGATGGCCGCCAAGGTCCTCGGGCGCACCAAGGTGTATGCGCTCGCCGAATCGCTGGGCGGTGTGGAAAGCCTGATCAGCCACCCCGCCTCGATGACGCACGCCTCGGTGCCGATTGCGCGGCGCACCGAGATGGGCATCAGCGAAGGGCTCATTCGCCTCTCGACCGGGGTCGAGGACGTCGAGGACCTCATCGCCGACCTGGATCAGGCGTTCAAGGGGCTGTAGTCCCCGACACTTCGCGCGTGCGGGGACCGTAGGGAGTGCATTGGTCCCCGTCGCCTCCTGAGGAGAACTCCATGGCTACCCGCGTCACCCTTACCGACATCGCCCCCGCCGCCTGGGAACACCCGGCCGACCGCGCGGCACTCAACTCGCTGCGCGCCATTCCCGGTTTCGACCAGGTGGTACGCAAGGTCGCCAGCTTCTTCGGCGAGCGCGGGCTCCGGCAGCTCTTCCTCGCCAACGCGGTGCGCGTCGGCGCCACGCAGCGCCCCGAGCTCGACGCGCTGTTGACCGAAGTGCTCGAGTCGCTCGACTGGAAGGAGCGCCCGCAACTCTACGTGACGCAGGGCGCGCTGATCAACGCCGCCGCCATGGGCTTCGACAAGCCCTTCATCGTGGTCAACTCGGCGATGCTCGAGCACCTCGACCGCGACGAGCAGCGCGTGCTCATCGCGCACGAGGTGGGGCACATCATGAGCGGCCACGTGCTGTATCGCACGATCGCGATCATCCTCATGACGGTCGGGCTCGGCGGACTCCCGTTCCTCGCCGCGGCCATCATCTTCCCGTTCCAGATGGCCCTGCTCGAGTGGTACCGCAAGAGCGAGCTGTCGTCCGACCGCGCCGCCCTGCTAGCCGTGCAGGATCGTCGCGCGGTGATGATGAGCTTTCTCAAGCTCGCCGGCGGCTCGGCCTTCGGGCAGACCATCGACCTCGACGCCTTCATGGCGCAGGCCGCCGAGTACGAGACGCAGGGCGACGCGTGGGACAAGGTGATGCAGGTGCTCAACACCGTCTTCCGCGAGCACCCGTTCAACACCGTCCGCGCCGGCGAGCTGCAGCGCTTCATCGACGCGGGCCGCTACGACCGCATCATGGTCGGCGAGTATGAGCGCCGCAGTGACGCGCGCCCGACCGCGCAGGAGGTGGGCAAGGACTTCAGCGAGGCCGGCGCCTACTACGGTGAGCAGGCGAAGCAGGCGGCGGCCAAGGCCGGCGAGATGTTCGGCCGCGCCAAGGACGCTTTCACCGACGCGTTCAAGACCGGATCGCGATGAAGGTTCTCGTCGTCGGCGGCGGCGGCCGCGAGCACGCGCTCTCGTGGAAGCTCCTGCAGGATGACCCGCGCCTCGAGCTCGTCGCCGCTCCCGGGAACCCCGGGATTGCCGCGCTGGGCCGGTGCGAGCCGGTTGCCGCCACCGACGTCGACGCTCTCTGTGCCCTGGCCACGCGCGAACGCTTCGACCTCGTCGTCGTCGGCCCCGAGGCGCCACTCGAACTCGGCCTCGTCGATCGCCTGAGCGCGCTTGGCATTCCGGCGTTCGGTCCCACCGCCGCCGCCGCGGAAATCGAGACCTCCAAGCGCTTCGCCAAGGAGTTGATGCTCGCCGCCGGCGTGCCGACGGCGATGGCGCGGACCTTTACCGATGCCGACGCCGCCAAGGCCGAAGTGCGCCGTTTGGGCGCGCCGGTGGTGGTAAAGGCCTCGGGCATTGCCGCCGGCAAGGGCGTCGTGGTGGCCATGACACTCGGCGAGGCCGAAGGGGCAGTCGAAGCCATGCTCGTGGACAATATATTCGGAGCCGCCGGCGCCGAGGTGCTCGTCGAGGAGTTCATGTCGGGCGAGGAGTTGTCGATTTTCGCGCTTACCGACGGCACGCATGTGCTGCCGATGATCGCGGCCCAGGACCACAAGCGCATCGGCGAAGGCGATACCGGCCCGAATACCGGCGGCATGGGCGCGTATGCGCCGGTGTCGATCGCGCCGTCGGGCGTCATCGACGAAGCCGTGGCGACGGTGTTCGCGCCGACGCTGCGCGCCATGCGCGAGGCGGGACGCCCGTTCACCGGGCTTCTGTACGCCGGCCTGATGCTGACGACGAACGGCCCCAGGGTGGTGGAATTCAACTGTCGGTTCGGTGACCCCGAGACGGAGGCAATCCTGCCACTCCTCGACTCGTCGCTTCTGGAACCGATGCTGGCCATCGCCCGCGGCGCGTCCATCGCGGGTGCCGCGCCGCTGCGCTGGAAGACGCTGGCCAGCGTCACAACCGTCGTCGCTGCCGCGGGGTACCCGGGGAGTGTGCGCAGCGGTGACGCCATCACGCTGCCGGCGGCGCCCGACGGTGTGACGGTCTTCCACGCCGGCACCAGGCGTGACGCCGAAGGCACCTTGCAGTCATCGGGCGGGCGCGTGCTGGCCATCACCGCGCTCGCTGCCACGCTCGGCGCGGCGCAGCAGGCGAGCGCGCGCTACGCCGCGCAGGTGCAGTTCAGCGGGCGGCAGTTCCGCCGCGACATCGGCTGGCGCGAACTGGCACGCGGTGCCCGAGCTTCCTGAGACCGAGACGATCGCCCGTGACCTGCACGGGGCGATCAGTGGCGCACGCATAACACAGGTCGAACTGCGGCGCCGCGACGTGCTGCGCGGACCGCTCGCGTCGAAGCTCGCCCAGCGGCTCACCGGTCGCACGATGACGCGCGCCTGGCGGCGCGCCAAGAGCGTCGTGCTTTCGCTCGATGAAGGGCTCCACATCGTGGTCACGCCGCGCTTCACGGGTGCGCTGATCCTCGGCGCGCCGGACACTCCGGATGAGTATGCCTGCGTGCGCCTGCGGCTCCACGACGGCCGCGAATTGCGCTACACCGACGTGCGCCGGCTCGGTACGTTCGCGTTGTTCGCTGACGACGCCCTTGCCGCATGGAGCAGCACCCTTGGACCTGAGCCTCTTGACCCGGGGTTCACCGCCGGGCGACTTTCGGAGTGTATTCGGGGCTCCAATCGGGCGGTGAAGGCGGTGTTGATGGACCAGAAGCGACTGGCAGGCGTCGGCAACATCTACGCGAACGAAGCGCTCTGGCGCGCGGGCATCCGGCCGTCACGCCGCGCTTCGGCGCTGACGCGCGCGCAGTGCGCCACGCTGCACCGCGAGCTCACCGGCGTGCTCCGCGCGGCCGTGGCGGCGCGCGGCACGTCGTTTCGCGACTACCGCGACGCCTTTGGAGCGCGCGGCGGCTTTGCATCGCAACTGCAGGCGTACGGACGCGGCGGTGAGCCGTGCGCGCGCTGTGGCGCGCTTCTTCAATCGTCCCATGCCATCGACGGACGGGCTACGGTCTGGTGCCGGAGCTGCCAGAAGTGAGGAAGCGCAGGGCGCGACCGTCGTTCATGCCGAGCGAGGCCGACGCCGTCGCGCGGGCCGCGGAGATGCTCGGGCGCGTCAAGGCATCGGCGCGCGATCTTCCCGGCGTCTACGAAATGCGATCGGCCAATGGCGAGATCATCTACGTCGGCAAGTCCAAGAAGCTGCGCACGCGCCTGCTCAGCTACTTCCGCGCCGAGTATCCTGCCGACAAGGGGGCGCGCATCATCCGCGAGGCGTCCGAGCTGCAGTGGGAGTACGTACCCACCGAGTTCGCGTCCCTGCTGGAAGAGTTGAAGCGCATCAAGCGCTACCGCCCGCGGCTGAACGTGGCCGGCAAGCGCGACGCTCGGCACTTCGCGTTCATTCGCGTGGCGCGCGGCGCCGCCGATTCGTTTCGCGTGGTGCGCGGTCCTGGCAATGACGACGGGGGCATATTCTTCGGCCCCTTCCACGGGGCGGTGCAGCTCGAGGAATCACTGCGTGAGCTCAACGACGCGCTGGGGCTGCGCGACTGTGCGCTGGACCAACCCATGTACTTTGCGGACCAGCGCGACCTCTTCTCGATGAGGCCGCGTACGCCGGGGTGCATTCGCTACGAGATCGGCAAGTGCCTTGGCCCCTGCGTGGCCGCGGTGCGGCGCGACGAGTACGCCGAGCGCTTTGCGCTGGCCCAGGCGTTCCTCGAGGGATCCAATGACATCCCTGTGGCGGCACTGAAGCGCGCCATGGACGAGGCCAGTGGGCGCCTGGAGTTCGAGCGGGCGGCGTCACTGCGCGACAAGATCGAGCGGCTCGAGTCGCTGCGGGCGCAGTTCGCGCGACTGCGTTTTGCCGTGGAGTCGCTGTCGTTCGTGTACACGCCGAGCGCCGTGCACGGCGACGACGTGAGCTACGTGATTCGCCGGGGGCGCGTGCGCGCTGTCGTTCCGGCGCCCCGCACCGCCGAGCAGCGGCGCGCCTTCGACAGTCGCGTGACCGAGATCTTTGCCCCGGTGGAACGCACCGACGGTACGGTGCCGAGCCATGAGATCGACGAGCTGTTGCTCGTGTCGAACTGGTTCACGCGTTTTCCCGGGGAGTTCGAGCGAACCAGTGCGTTCGCGCCGGCGAGCGCTGCGCGGATGGCGTGACCCTTAACCCGGCAGCTCCACAAGAACGGTCACATCCCGAGTACCATGCCCAATTCGGCGCAGCGCTACTTCGGGAGCCACTTTTCGATGCGTCCCGCGGGATCGCGCCGCTGGAGGAGATCTCGCGGCGAGGGAAGGTGGAAGCCGGCGATCCACGGCGTTGCGTTGCGAGCAATGCATCGCTATCGCGTCGAGCGACCTCAGCGATCCACTCTTCATCTGGCACGTCACCCCGGAAGTGATC
>JBBTFF010000077.1:0-9461 GCA_038041995.1 Gemmatimonadota bacterium
GTGAGTGGGTTAGGAGTTCGGGGTGGCGGGTGCAGGTGAGGGGGAGTGAGTGGGTTAGGAGTTCGGGGTGGCGGGTGCAGGTGAGGGGGAGTGAGTGGGGTTCAGAGGGGCAAGTTTATGCTGGGGCGTCAGATAGCGGTTGACACCACCCCTTCATGCGCCTAGGTTTCACGGACAATCAGCCAAGTGGGTGAGCGTTCGCTCGCCCCACCCGTCGGCCATCGGCGCTCGCGCCGGATGTGCTACCGGAGTCCCTGCAGCAGCGGCGAGCACGGTCACGTGCGCGCGCGTTGTTCATGCGCGGATCCGGAAACAACGGGTTCGCGTTCTTGTTTTCCCCGTCTCGAGGTACCGAGTCATTCAGGACACCACCAAGCGGCCGCCACGCGTCAACCGGCAGATTCGCATCAGCCCAGTGCGCGTGATCGGTGCCGATGGCTCCCAGCTGGGCATCATGGAAGTTGATGCGGCGTTGTCACAGGCCGTGGAGCAGGGGTTCGACCTGGTTGAAGTGGCGCCGCTGGCGCGCCCCCCGGTGGTCCGCATCATGGACTACGGCAAGTACAAGTTCGAGATGGCCAAGCAGGCGCGACAGGCCAAGAAGAAGCAGCACGTGATCCTGCTCAAGGAAGTGAAGTACCGTCCTGGCATCGAGGACCACGATTTTGATACCAAGACGCGGCATGCCCGGCGCTTCCTGGGTGAAGGCAACAAGGTGAAGGTGACATTGATGTTCCGCGGCCGTCAGATTGCCCACCCCGAGCTTGGCAGGGCGGTGGTCGACCGGGTTGCATCTGAACTTGCCGACGTGGCGAAGGTCGAGGTCTCGGCCAAGCTCGAAGGCAAGTCACTGACCATGATTCTCACGTCCAAGTAGGCGAGGTCTGCATATGCCAAAAATGAAGCGTCACTCCGGCGCCAAGAAGCGCTTCTCGGTCACCGGGACGGGCAAGGTGCGCCGCCTGAAGGCCTACAAGAGCCACATCCTCACGAAGAAGACGTCCAAACGGAAGCGTAATCTTCGCCGTCCCACGATCGTGGAAACCAACGGTGAAGCCAAGAAAATTAAGCGCCTGTTGTCGGCGTAAGGAGGAGCGATGCCCCGCGTAAAGAACACCCCGACGCGCCTCAAGCGCAGAAAGCAGGTCATGAAGGCTGCCAAGGGCTACTACGGTGCCCGCAGCAAGCTGTGGCGTCCGGCCAAGGAAGCGGTGGAGCGCGCCTGGCGCTACGCCTACCGGGACCGGAAGAACAAGAAGCGCGAGTTTCGCCGGCTGTGGGTCATCCGCATCAATGCGGGCGCCCACCTCAACGGCATGAACTACTCGAACTTCATCAATGGCCTGATGAAGGCGGGCATCGAGATCGATCGCAAGATCCTCTCGGATATCGCCATTCAGGATCCGACGGCGTTTACCGCGCTCGCCGAGAAGGCCCGCACCGCGCTGACCACCGCCGCGTAAGCAGCGACGAATCAGTACTGACCGGCAGGGGGCCTTCGGGTTCTCTGCCGGTTTTGCGTGGGGGATACGGATGACGGATGACAGATGACAGATGACGGATGACAGATGACGGATGATGGACGTCGGTGGCAGTTCGCATGCCGCACCCCTCCCACGCTACATTTCTCACGTCCGTCATCCGTCATCCGTCATCTGCCATCTGATATGATCCTCGACGAATTCCGATCGGCCGCTGACGCGCTGCGTCGTGATGGCCCTGCGCAGGTGGCCGCCGCCACGACGCTGGACGCCTGGACCGAGGCGCGCACCGCGCTGGTGGGGCGCACCAGTGGGCGCTTGTCCGACCTGATGACCGCGCTGGGTACCCTGCCCAAGGAAGACCGACGCGAAGCGGGGCAACTGGCCAACGCCGTCAAGCAGGAGCTCGAGGCGCTGCTCGACGCGCGCCACGGCGAGCTTGCGCGCGCGCAGCACAAGGGCCCCGCCATCGACCGCAGCCTGCCGGGGCGCGCCACGTGGCACGGCACCGTGCATCCGGTGTCGCTGGTCATCGACGAGGTCATCGAGATCTTCCGGGAGCTGGGCTTCACCATCGCGCTCGGCCCGGAGGCCGAGCAGGCGTGGTACAACTTCGGCGCGCTCAACTTCCCGGCCGACCACCCGGCGATGGACCTGCACGACACACTGTACCTCGACGACGGCCTGGTGCTGCGCACGCACACGTCGCCGGTGCAGGTGCGCACGCTGCAGCAGTATCCGCCGCCGATCCGCATCCTGGCGCCGGGCAACGTGTACCGCCGCGATTTCTTCGATCCGTCGCACGCCCCGATGTTCTCGCAGATCGAGGGGCTGGTGGTGGACGAGGGCATCACCTTTGCCGACCTCAAGGCGACGCTGACGCGCTTTGCCAACCGGTTCTTCGGCGAGACGAAGACGCGCTTTCGCCCGTCGTTCTTCCCGTTCACCGAGCCGTCGGCCGAAATGGACGTGCTGTGCGGCGTCTGCAAGGGAAGCGGCTGCCCGGTGTGCAAGCAGAGCGGCTGGGTGGAAATCCTCGGCTCGGGGATGGTGCATCCCGCGGTGCTCGAGAACGCCGGCTTGGACAGCGAGAAGTTCACCGGGTGGGCGTTCGGCATGGGGCCGGCGCGCACCGCCATCTCGCGTCACGGCATTCCCGACATCCGCATGCTGTACGATTCGGACGTGCGCTTCCTGGAGCAGTTCGCCCGATGAACATCTCCCATGACTGGCTGCGGGCCTTCGTTCCGCATACGCTGAGCGCCGAGCGGGTGCGTGACCTGCTCACCGCGCACGCGGCGACCGTGGAGGGCTTCGAGCGGCTGCGCGCCGACCTCGCGACGTTCGTGGTGGCGCGCGTGGTCGAAACCGAGAAGGTGCCCGACACCAAGCTGTCGTTCAACAAGGTGGACGACGGATCGGGGACGCTGCTCGAGGTCGTGTGCGGCGCGCCCAACGTGACGGCCGGCAAGAGCTATCCGTTCGCGCGCACCGGCACTCTCATGCCCTCGGGCATCAAGATCGAGAAGCGCAAGATCCGCGGCTTCACGAGCAACGGCATGTTGTGCTCGGCGAACGAACTCGGGTTGGGTGAAGACCAGGCGGGCATCCTGGAACTCGAGACCGATGCCGCACCCGGCACGCCGCTGCTGAGCGTGCTGCCGCTGGGTGACGTGCGCCTGGTGCTGGATGTCCTGCCCAATCGCCCCGACCTGCTGTCGCACCTGGGCGTGGCGCGCGAGCTGAGCGCCGTCAGCGGCGTGCCGATGCGGAGTCCGCTCGACGCCATGCTGCCGGCCGAGGCCGACGGTGCGCCGGCCGGCCGAAGCGTTGACCTGGGTAACACCGCACGCGACGCGCATCAGGCGTCGAGCGGCGGCGCGACCGTTCGCCTGGAGGACGCCGAGGGTTGTCCTCAGTACCTGGGAGCGGTCATCCGCGGCATCACCGTGGGCCCGAGCCCGCGCTGGCTTGCCGAGCGCGTGGAGGCCGCCGGCGTTCGCTCGATCAACAACGTCGTGGACGTCACCAACTACGTGTTGCACGGGCTCGGTCAGCCGATGCACGCGTTCGACCTCGGCACGCTCGCCGAGTCGACCATCGTGGTGCGCCGCGCGCGCGAGCGCGAGAAGATGGTGACGCTCGACGGCGTGGAACGCGCGCTGACCGCCGAGATGACGATGATCGCCGACGCGCGGCATAGCATCGCGGTGGCGGGCGTGATGGGCGGACGCGACTCGGAGGTGACCGACAAGACCACGGACCTGTTTCTCGAAGTGGCGTATTTCGACCCCAAGCGCACGCGCCGCACCCGGCGCGCGTTGGGGCTGTCCACCGACGCCAGTTATCGCTTCGAGCGCGGCATCGACCCGCAGGGCGGCGAGACGGCACTGCGCGTGGCGGTGGCGCTGATGGTGGCGGTGGCCGGTGGGCGAGCGGACGGTGGAATGATCGGTGTCGGCAAGGCACCGGCGGCGCTGCCGGCGGTGAAGCTGCGCCCGTCACGCGTGGCCGCGGTGCTGGGAGCGGAGGTAAGCCCGGATGAGATTCGGCGGTACCTTACGGGGATTGGGTTCGGGGTGGCGGGTGGGGCGGCAGGTGGTGGGTTCGCGGTGGCGGGTGAATTGGTGGTGACGCCGCCGTCGTGGAGACGCGACGTGACGCACGAAGTCGACCTCATCGAAGATGTGGCGCGCCTGCACGGCTATGATCGCCTGCCCGAGACCATCGAGGCATATCGTCCAACCACCGTTCCTGATCATCCGCTGCACCTCACCGGGCTGCGCGTCCGCGACACGCTGGTTGCCGCCGGCCTCGACGAGGTGCGCCCGATCCCGTTCGTCAAGGGAGATGATGCGTCGCACTGGCGCGTCACGAACCCGCTGGCCGAAGACGAGCCGCACCTGCGCATCTCGCTGCTGGAGTCCCTGGCGCCGCGGGCCGAGTACAACCTCACGCGCATGCAGGGTGATGTGCGGATCTTTGAAGTAGGGTCGGTCTTCCGAGGCAGAGGCCGAGGCACAGTGGAGGAAGAGGTACGCGTGGGGATCGTGGTGATGGGTGCGCGAGCACCTCGGCATTTCACCGACGGTGCCACGCCCCCGGTCATTGACGCCTGGGACGCGAAGGCGCTGGCCGAGCGCGCGGCTCGCGCGGCGTACCCCACCGGACTGGTGGAGCTGGTTGCCGGCGAGGAGCCGGTGATCTGGAGCGTGGAGGTTGGTGGGCGGTGGATGGGGGACGTGCTGCGACTGGCACTCGATGCGCCTCCGTGGGCCACCCCCGCTTTCGGGATCGAACTCATTCTTGGGGCGATGCCGCTCGCGGCGGTCGCTGCGCCCGGCACGGCGGTGCATGGTGGCGCGCTTCCCGTGGCGGTGCCTCCGGCGCCGCCCGTGCAATACACGGCGCTCCCCGTCACGCCGGCCGCCGTGTTCGACCTGGCCCTGCTGGTGCGCGACGACCTGCCGGCAGGCGATGTGGAGCGCGTGCTGCGCGCGAGTGGCGGCGACATGCTGGAGCGCCTGGAGCTGTTCGACGAGTTCCGCGGCCATGGAGTTCCGGACGGCATGCGTTCGCTCGCCTGGCGGTTGACCTTCCGGCATCCGGAACGCACTCTACGCGACAAGGAGATCGAGGGTCGCCGTACGCAGCTTCTCAAGTCACTGGAGAACCAACTCGGTGTCAAACCCCGCACGGCCTGACGTCGCCGCATTCAGCGAACTCTCGTTCCTCATCCATCAGGTGGGTGAGGAACTGAGCGGCTTCCGCAAGCGCGCGCTGCAGGCGGAATCGAGGCTCAAGAGCATCGCCGCCGGCACGGGCGGCTCGTCGCTGGCGGCGGAGGAGCGCGTCGCCCAGCTCGCGGCGGAGAACGCCCGGCTGAGGGAACGGCTCTCGCAGGCCGAGGTGCAGGCGTCCAAGATGCTGGACCAGGTGGTGTTCCTGCGGCAGCAGCACGTCATGGAGGGCGGAGCGTGAGCGCGGCCAAGCACAGCACCAAGGTCACGATCTGCGGCGAGGACTATGCGATCCGCTCGGATTCCCCTCCCGAGCACACCCGGGCGGTGGCGGCCTACGTGGACGCCAAGATCCGCGAGGTGCTGGACAGCGCGACCGTGGTCGAGTCGCACAAGGCCGCCATCCTCGCGGCCCTGCAGATCACCGACGAGCTGTTCCAGGCGCGGGCCGATCACGTCTCGATGGCTGCGGAGATGGGAACGCTTTCCGGAGAGTTGCGGCGGTGGCTTCCTCCTGCCAAACGACAGGGGTGAGTGCGGGGTCTGGGGGTCTGGTGAGGAGGGTGAGTGTGGTGCAGGGTGCAGAGAGGGGGGCCAACCGGCCCCCTTTTCCGTTGCCAGCCAGTGACGCGCTTGGTACTATTGAGGGTGTCTCGGAGTTCGAGCACGTAGGTTCAAGCAGCCTCGGCAGTTAGGTCGTCCCACCGCGCCCCTTTCGTCGGGGCCCGGCCGGCCGGTCTGCTCGCCCACGGCGCTGCACCCCGCGCGCACGATGCTCCGGACCATTCCCACATAGCGGCAGGTGGTCGACGCCGCCCCTTGGAGCATACTGAATATGTTGTCCCCTATGCTGATTGCCGTGATCACCGGCGCGGCCGGACTCGCCGTAAGCGTGATCACCTTCGTCGTGGGCCGCTCGCAGGGCAGGTCGGCCGAACGCGACGCCCGGAACGCGGCGCGCGAGACCGCCGAGCAGATGGCCAAGCGCATCGTCGGCGAGGCGGAACGCGACGCCGATGGCCTGCGCAAGCAGGCAGTGCTGGCGGGCAAGGAAGAAGTGATGAAGTCCCGCGAGGAGTGGGAGGCCGAGGCCCGCCACCGTCGCGGAGAGATCGAGATCGAGGAAAAGCGGCTCATCGATCGCGAGAACCAGCTCGACAAGAAGGTCGAGCTCCTCGAGCAGCGTGATCGCGACCTCGGACGCCGGGCCAGCGACCTGGGGCGCAAGGAGAAGGGCGTCGAAGAGCGGCAGGCCGAGCTCGACAAGCTGGTGGGCGACGAACGCCGCCGTCTGGAACAGGTGGCCGGCCTGTCGGCGCAGGAGGCGAAGGCCGAGCTGATGAAGCGGATGGAGGAGGAGGCCCACGCCGACGCCGCCAACAAGATCCGCGAGATTCGCGAGTCGGCGAAGCGCAATGCCGATCGGGAGGCCAAGAAGATCGTGGCCCTCGCCGTGCAGCGCATCGCCGCCGAGCACACGTCGGAGATCACGCAGACCGCGGTTGCGCTGCCCAAGGACGAGATCAAGGGGCGCATCATCGGCCGCGAGGGGCGCAACATCCGCGCCTTCGAACTGGCCACCGGCGTGGACGTGATCATCGACGATACGCCCGATTCCGTGGTGATCTCGTGCTTCGACCCGGTGCGTCGCGAGACGGCGCGCCTGGCGCTGTCGCGCCTCATCGAGGACGGGCGCATCCACCCGGGGCGGATCGAGGAAGTGGTGGAGAAGGCGCGCAAGGAAGTCGACGCGGGCATCATCGAGACGGGCGAGCGCGCGGCCTACGACGTGGGCATCCACGGCCTGCACCCCGAGCTGGTCAAGCTCATCGGGCGCATGAAGTGGCGCACCAGTTATGGGCAGAACATCCTGAATCACTCCAAGGAAGTGGCGCACCTGGCCGGCATCATGGCCGCCGAACTCGGACTCGACGTCGCGCTGTGCAAGCGCGGCGCGCTGCTGCACGACGTGGGCAAGGTGCTGACGCACGAGCACGAGGGCACGCACGTGCAGCTGGGCGTGGAAGTGGCCACCAAGTACGGCGAGAGCCCGTCGGTGGTGAACTGCATCGCGGCGCACCACGACGACGTCCCGCACGAGAGCGAAGAGTCGGTGCTGGTGCAGGCCGCCGACGCGATCAGCGGGTCGCGCCCCGGCGCGCGCCGCGAGGCGTTCGAGACGTACGTCAAGCGCCTCGAGGGGCTGGAGAAGATTGCCGCGAGCTATCGCGGCGTGGACCGCGTGTTCGCCATCCAGGCGGGCCGCGAGATTCGCGTGATCGTGAACCCGGACGACGTGGACGATCTCCGGATGCAGTCGCTCACCGACGAGATCGCGCGTCGGATCGAAGCCGAGCTGCAGTACCCGGGGCAGATCAAGGTCGTCGCCATCCGTGAGAAGAGGACTTCAGACGTTGCCCGCTGAACTGATCGACGGCGTCGCCGTCGCCAAGCTGGTGCGCGCCGACGTGGCGCGCGATACGCAGGCGCTGGTCGAGCGCGGCGTCACGCCGGGGCTCACCGTGGTGCTCGTCGGCGAAGATCCGGCGAGCGCGGTGTACGTGCGTGCCAAGGAGAAGGCCTGCATCGAGGCGGGGATGAACGGAAAGACCATCCGGCTCCCCGCCACCACGCCGCAGGACGAATTGCTCGCGCTCATCGACCGGCTGAACGCCGACACGACGGTGCACGGCATCCTGGTGCAGATGCCGGTGCCGAAGCACATCGACCCGCAGGCGGTGATCCTGCGCATCGCGCCGACCAAGGACGTCGACGGTTTTCACCCGGTAAACGTCGGGCGCGTCTGGATTGGCGAAAAGTCCGGTTTTGCGCCGTGCACGCCTGCGGGGGTCATGGTGTTGCTGGAGAAGGCCGGCGTGGAGGTGTCGGGCAAGAACGTGGTGGTGCTGGGCCGCTCGAACATCGTCGGCAAGCCCATGGTGTCACTGCTGGTGGCGGCGAGCGCCACGGTGACCGTCTGCCATTCGAAGACACGCGACCTTCCGTCGGTGGTGCGGGGAGCCGACATCCTCATTGCCGCCATCGGCAGGCCGGAGTTCGTGACGGCCGACATGGTGAAACCGGGCGCGGTGGTGATCGACGTGGGCATCAACCGCGTGGACGACGCGACGAACGCGAAGGGATACAGGCTCTGCGGTGACGTGCATTTCGCGGGCGTCTCGGCGGTCGCCTCGAAGATCACGCCAGTGCCGGGTGGCGTGGGGCCGATGACCATTGCGATGCTGCTGAAGAGCACCGTGCGCGCCGCCACCCAGGGCCTGGATTGACCGCTCGCCGCGGCGGCTCACCGCAGCGCGGCACGACTCCGTCGCTGTTCGACGGGGGCGAGGCCGCCGGCACATCGGCGCGTGCCCTCGTGCGTGACGCGGCACCGGGAGAGACCGCCGAGACGGCGCTCACCATTGCCGATCTCACGCAGACGGCCAAGGCGATTCTCGAGGGCGCGATGCCCCCGCTCTGGATTCGCGGCGAGGTGAGCAACTTCACCGCGCACCGCAACGGGCACTGGTACTTCACGCTCAAGGACGCCACGGCGGCGATCTCGTGCGTGGTGTGGGCGCGCGATGCGTCGCGCATACCGGCCATGCCCGACGAGGGGATGCAGGTGATGGCGCACGGCCAGTTGTCGGTGTACGCCGCGCGCGGGCAGATGCAGTTCATGGTCAGGGCCCTCGAGGCAGAGGGAGAAGGACTGTGGCGCAAGGCGTTCGAGGCCACACGCGCGCGGCTGGAAAAGGACGGCCTGCTCGACCCCGCTCGCAAGAAGCCGATCCCGCGATTCCCGACGCGGGTGGCGGTGGTCACCAGCCCGGACGGCGCGGCCCTGCACGACATCACGTCGGTGATCGCACGGCGCAATCCGACGGTGGACATCATCGTGGTGCCGGCGGCGGTGCAGGGAGAGTCGGCGCCGGCGTCGATCGTTGCGGCACTGGAGCGCGTGGCACGCTGGCGCGGGGCCGACGTGGTGATCATCGGGCGCGGCGGTGGTTCGCGCGAGGACCTGTGGGCGTTCAACGACGAGGCGGTGGCGCGCGCCATCGCGGCCTGCCCGCTGCCAACCATCAGCGCCGTGGGGCATGAAGTGGATGTCACCATCGCCGATCTCGTGGCCGACCTGCGGGCGGCCACGCCGTCGGCGGCGGCCGAGGCGGCGGTGCCGGTGCTCGCCGACATCGTTGCGGGGATCGCCATGCTGCGGGCGACGATGATTGCCGGT
>JBBTFF010000078.1:0-26393 GCA_038041995.1 Gemmatimonadota bacterium
ATGAAGTGGATGTCACGATTGCCGATCTCGTGGCTGACCTGCGGGCGGCCACGCCGTCGGCGGCGGCCGAAGCCGCGGTGCCGGTGCTCGACGAAATCGTCGCAGGGATCGCCGTGTTGCAGCAGACGATGATCGCCGGCGTGCAGCGCCGGGGGACCATCGCCCGTCGCGACCTGCGGCGCATGGCCAGCGACCTGTCCATCCGCGCGCGGCGCAGCGTCGAACGGCGGCGCGCGCGCGTGCAACAGGTGGCAGGGCGCATCGATGCGCTGAGTCCGCTCAATACGCTGGCCCGCGGCTACGCCGTGGCGCGCGATGCGCAGGGTCACGCGCTGGGGTCGGCGACGGCTTTCACGCCCGGCCAGCCTTTTTCGCTCGTGCTGCGCGACGGGCAGGTGGGCGCCACCGTAACCTCGGTACACCCCGGCGCTCTTCCCACCGCCAAGGGAGCTGCCCGATGAGCTTCGAGAGTGACCTGAACCGGCTGGAAGAAATCGCCGCGGCGCTCGACCGGGCGGACCTGTCGCTCGACGAGTCGCTGGCCCTGTTCGAGGAAGGCATCGCGCGGCTGCGCGCGGCATCCGACGCGCTGGCCAAGGCCGAGGGGCGCGTCACGATGCTGGTGGAACAGGCCGATGGCGCCCTGAAGGAACGGGATGCCGGCAACTAGCGCCGTCCCCGACTTTTCAGTGGAGCGCGCCCAGGTGGCGCGCTCGCTCGACGCGTTCTGCGATCATTACCTGCGGGGCGTCGACGCCGCGGTCGCCGAGGCCATCAGGTACTCGGTTCTTGGCGAGGGCAAGCGCCTGCGTGCGATCCTGGTGTCGTCGGCGTTCGACGCCTGCGGTGGCACCGGCGACGTGTCAGCGCTGGCGGCCACGGTGGAAGTGGTCCACGCCTACTCGCTGGTGCACGACGACCTCCCGTGCATGGACGACGACGAGCTGCGCCGCGGTCGTCCGACGGTGCACAAGGTGTTCGGCGTGCCGGTGGCGACGGCGGCGGGGATGGCCATGGTGCCGCTTGCCGCGCGCGCGGCGTGGGATGCGGCGCGCGCGCTGGGGCTCAGCGACGAGGCCAGTGGCGCGATCGTCCGCACGCTGATGCGGGCATCCGGCGGTGGCGGCATGATCGGCGGCCAGTTGCTCGATCTCGAGGGCGAGGGCCAGCGCCTGTCGTATGAAGAACTGGAGCGGATCCACCGATGCAAGACCGGCGCGCTGATCGAGGCGTCGGTGGAGCTGGGAGCCCGCGCGGCCGGCGCTTCAGGGGAGCGGCTGGCGACCTTTGGCCGCTACGGCCGGTGCATCGGGCTGGCCTTCCAGATCGCCGATGACGTACTGGACGTCACGGCCACCAGCGACGAGCTGGGCAAGACGGCGGGGAAGGACCTCGCCTACCAGAAGAGCACGTATCCCGCGCTGTTGGGCATTCAGGGAGCCATCGCGCGGGCCGAGGCGTTGGTGCAGGAAGGGTGCGCGGCGCTCGCCGAGGCCGGGGTGCTCACGGCGGCACTGCAGGCCACCGCTCAATTCATCGTCGCCCGCCGGTCGTGACCGGCTGGCGCTGTCCGAAATAATGATGCATCTCTACCGAATCCCGCTCCGCCCATGACCATCCTCTCGCGCATCGATTCACCGGCCGACCTCAAGGGCCTCTCGTCCCCCGAGCTCAAGCAGCTCGCCGACGAATTGCGGGAGTTCCTCATCGACTCCTGTTCCAGCACCGGCGGCCACATTGGCGCCGGGCTGGGTGTGGTGGAGCTGACGATCGCGCTGCACTACGCGTTCGATGCGCCGCGCGACCAGCTGGTATGGGACGTCGGGCACCAGGGGTACCCGCACAAGGTGCTCACGGGGCGCCGCGACCGGATGACGACGCTGCGCCAGGAGGGCGGCCTGTCCGGCTTCCTGAAGCGCAGTGAAAGTCCCTACGATGTCTTCGGGGCGGGACACGCGGCGACGTCGATTTCCGCCGCGCTGGGCATTGCCACCGGGCGCGACCTCAACCACGAGGACTTCAAGGTGGTCGCCGTCATTGGCGACGGCTCGATGGGCAGCGGGCTCGCCTACGAAGGACTGAACAACGCCGGCGATTCCGGCCGCGACATCGTGGTGGTGCTCAACGACAACGAGATGTCGATTGCGCCCAACGTGGGCGCGATGCACAAGTACCTCACGTCGGTGCAGCGCAATCCGCTGTACAACCGGCTGCGCGGCAGCATCAGCCACATCTTCGAACAGTATGCCAAGGGCAAGGGCCCCCTGCACGACGTGCGGGCGATCATCCGCAAGATGGAGGAGAGCGCCAAGGCCTTCCTCACCCCGGGCGTGCTCTTCGAGGAACTCGGCTTCCGGTACTTCGGCCCCATCGATGGACACGACATCGACGGCATGATCGAGACGTTCAGGGCGGTGCGGGCATTCAAGGGACCGCGCCTGGTGCACGTCATCACGCAGAAGGGGAAGGGATTCCCGGCCGGTGAACACGGCGAGAAGTGGCACGCGCTGCCTCCGGGCCATGACCCGGCCACCGGCAAGCTGCTCAAGGCGTCGTCGGCCAATCCCAACTACACGTCGGTCTTCGGCAAGGGACTCGCCGAGCTGATGGAAGAGGACCAGAAGCTGGTGGTGATCACGGCGGCGATGTCCAGCGGCACGGGGACGAACCTGGTGCAGAAGGCGCACCCCGAGCGTTTCTTCGACGTCGGCATCGCCGAGGGTCACGCCGTCACCTTTGCCGCGGGCATGGCGACGCAGGGGCTGCGCCCGGTCACGGCCATCTACTCGACCTTTCTCCAGCGTGGCTACGACAGCATCATCCACGACGTGGCCATACAGCACCTGCCGGTGATCTTCTGCCTCGACCGCGCCGGCCTGGTGGGCGAGGACGGTGAGACGCACGCCGGACTGTACGACATTGCCTACATGCTGGCCGTTCCGCACATGACGGTGACGGCGCCGGCCAGCGGCAGCGAGCTGATCGGCTTGCTGCGCACGGCCATGGCGCACGCCGACAACCCGTTCGCCATCCGCTATCCGCGCGACGCCTCGCCCGACCTTGTGGGGCCGGCAAAGGAGATTCCCGCGGTGCCGTACGGCACGTGGGACGTGTTGCGAAAGGGGAACGACGAAGTGGCCGTGTTGGCCGTCGGCACCATGGTGGCGCAGGCGATGCAGGCGGCGGAGACGCTCTCCGCCGAGGGGCTCGACGTGACGGTGGTGAACTGCCGCTTCCTGAAGCCCATCGACCACGTGTCGCTCGCGGCGCTGGTGCACGATCACAAGCAGCTGCTGGTGGTGGAGGAAGGCACGGTGGTGAACGGGTTTGGCGCCTACCTGTCGAGCGTGGTGGAGCAGCTGGAACCGTCGGTGCGCGTGGTGGCGCACGGCGTTCCCGACCGCGTGATCTACGCCGCGTCACGCGCGCGCCAGCTGGCGCAGTGCGGGCTCGACGCGGCGGGCATCGCCGCGCGGGTGCGCGCGCTGCACGACGCCGAAGCGATGGCCGTCTGATGCGCGTCGGCGTCGTCGGGCACAGCGGGTACGACGGACTCGAAGAGCTGGTGCGGCACCTCGTGTCCGAGGCGCCGCGCCTCGGCCTGTCGCTGTCGTTCGAGGAGAACCTGCTGGATCTCGCGGGATCGGGGGCGGAACAGCTGGCCAGTGTCGACGCCCTCGACGCATTGCTCGCGTTCGGCGGCGATGGCACGCTGTTGAGGGGGGCGCGGCTGCTCGACGGCGTCAACGCGCCGGTGTTCGGCGTGAACCTCGGCAAGCTCGGCTTCCTGACGACGTGCGGTGCCGAGGAATTCGAGACGTTGCTGCCGCGCTTTGCTCGTGGCGACTTCACCGCCGAACAGCGCATGGCACTCGAGGCGCGCTCGCACGGGGCCGACGGCGCCGTCGGCGCGCGGCTGCGGGCGCTCAACGACGTCGTGCTGCACAAGGGCGGGTTTGCCCGTGTGCTGCGCCTTCAAGTGACGGTGAGTGGCGAACGGCTCGGCTCGCTGGCCGCCGACGGCCTGGTGATCTCGACGCCGACCGGCTCGACGGCCTACTCGCTGTCGGCGGGCGGGCCGATCGTGGAACCGACGCTGGCGTCGATCCTCGTGACACCGGTGGCGGCGCACGCGCTGGCCATCCGCCCGTTCATTCTGTCGCCCGATGCGGTGATCGAGATGCAACCGGATGATGCGCCCGAGGAGGTTTTGGTGACGATCGACGGGCAGGTGGGCACTACGCTGCTGCACGGTCACTCGCTGACCGTGCGTCGGGCCGCCCAGCCGGTGAGCATCGTGCGCATCGACGGTGCGTCGTTCTTTGGCCGCCTGCGCGCCAAGATGGGGTGGGGGGGGCTGGCGGGGCGGGACGGCTAGGATCGGTCGGGTACAGCAGCTGTAAGCTGTACGCTGTACGCGGTACGCCATACGAAACGACCGATAGCCGCCCATCGCCAACTGCGGGCCACAGATGAACACAGTACGCAAACGAAGAACAACCAACTGCGGAACTCCCGATTTCGCGGATTACACGGATGCTCGTCCGTTCTCGAACTGATCCGTGTGATCGGTGTAATCGGGAGTTCCGCAGTTCTCAGTAGCCACCAGCCACCAGCCACCAACCTATTCTGCTGTGCTTACTGAGCTCCGCATCCGCAACTTCGCAATCATTGACGCCGTGGTGCTGCCGCTGGCGCCGGGGCTCAACGTGCTGTCAGGCGAGACCGGGGCCGGGAAGTCGATCATCGTGGGCGCGCTGGGCCTGCTGATCGGCGAGCGCGCCACGGCGGACATGGTGCGCACCGGGGCTGATCGTGCGGTGGTGGAAGGAACGTTCGAGATTGGCGCCGCGGTCGAGCTGCGTGCGCTGCTCGACGACCGCGGCATCGACTGTGACGATGGCACGCTGGTGCTCAAGCGCGAGGTGCCGGCCACGGCGGGCGCCCGCGCGCGCGCGTGGATCAACGGCACGGCCGTGACGGCCACGGTGCTGTCGGACATCGGGCGCGCGCTGGTGAACGTGCACGGTCAGCACGAGGCGCAGTCACTGCTCGACCCCGAAGCGCAGCGTCGCATTCTCGATGCCTTTGCGGGTGCGCAGGAACAGGCAGCGAAGGTCGCCGGCGCGCACGCCGCGCTCGTCGAGGCGCGGCACGCGGTCTCGCAGCTGAAGGCGCGGCGTGACGAGGCGCAGCGGCGCGCCGACTATCTGCAGCACGTCTCGCGCGAGATCGGCGACGCCAGGCTGGTGGACGGCGAGGAGCAGCGGCTGGACGACGAGGCGCGCCGCCTGACCCACGCCGAGGAACTGCGCGCGCTGGCCGGTGAGCTGACCGGCGTGCTGGAAGGTGACGACACCTCGGTGCTCCCTCGGCTCGGCGCGCTGCAGAAGGCGCTGGGCGCGCTGCAGCGCATCGATCCGTCGGTCGCGCGCCTCCAGGAGCTGTATGACGCAGCCTACTACGCGCTGCAGGAATTGGCTCGTGAATCGCTGAACTACGGAGAGGGCATCGAGCACGACCCCGCACGGCTGGCCGAGCTGGAGCGCCGTCGCGACCTCGTCTTCCGGCTCATCAAGAAATACGGAGGCAGCGTCGCCGCCGTGCTCGAGACGGGGCGCGAGGCGCGTGCCGAACTGTCGCTGCTCGACAGTGCGGCGCTCGACCTGAGGGAACTTGATGCCCGCGTGGCGGCGGCCGAAGCCGCGCTGCGTGACGCGGCCCGTGGGCTGAGCAAGGCGCGCTCGCATGCGGCCTCGCGGCTCGCGCAACAAGTGGAGGCGCAGTTTCCCGGACTCGGGCTCGCGGCGGGCAAATTTCACGTGGTGCTGGCGGAGCGCGCCGAGATTGGCGCCGTGGGCGCCGAGGACGTCGAGTTTCGCGTGGCGCTCAACGTGGGTCACGAGGCGCGCGCGCTGTCACGCGTCGCCTCGGGGGGTGAACTCGCGCGCGTCATGCTGGCGCTCAAGACCATTCTGGCGCGCGTCGATCGCGTACCGACGCTGATCTTCGACGAAGTGGACGCGGGCATCGGCGGCAAGGTGGGCCAGCAGGTGGGCGACGCCATGCGCCGCGTGGCCGAGCATCATCAGGTCTTCGCCATCACGCACCTGCCGCAAATTGCCTCGCGCGCCCATCACCACATCCGCGTGCAGAAAGGCGCCAAGGGCGGCGTGACGACGGCCGACATCGAAGTGCTGGTGGGTGAGGCGCGTGTGGAGGAAATCGCGCGCATGCTGGGCGGTGACTCCGACAGCGCCACCAGCCGCGCACACGCTCGCGAACAGCTGGCTGCTGCCAACGTCATCGCTGCGGCCGTGCCTTCCACCGTCCCCAAGAGCGCGGGTACCAGCGCACGCTCACCACGTCGCGGGTGATCCTGGGCACGCGCCAGCCGCGGCCCGCGCTCGTCTGCTGGTGCTGGTACGTGACGTCGAACGCGTATCGCGCACGCCCCGAGCGCGCTGCGGCGACCGTGGAGTAGGTGCCGCCGAGTCCCAGGCGATGCTCCGACCAGTCTGTGCCGGTGGCCGAGGGTAGCGCGACGGTCACTCCCGGACTGGTGAATCCCGTGTCCGGTGAAGTCAGGCTCCTCAGCGTCCAGCTATCGGCCCCCTGCTGCGACCACGCCCACGAACCGCCGACCCAGATGTTGCGCGTCAGCGAGACGCGCGGCGTGACGGTGAGAGCGAGGCGCGACCCGGGCGTGCGCGACAGCGTGACTTGGCGCTCGGCCATCACCAACGGAAAAGGGGCCCCGCCCTCATTGGGCGTGGCCGCGTCGGGAAATCGCGTCACGAACGCTTGGGCCTGGCTCTGGTCGAAGCCGAGCACGATGGACGCAGAGAAACGGTTCCCGTACCAGAGGTCCGTGAACGACTGCGCCCCGAATCCGCTCGATCCTTCGCCGGTGGTCGGCGCAAAGACCTCGTCCGCTGCCGGATCCGAACCGCCGCCAAGCCGCAGCGACGCGCCCGCACTCTGCCGCACGGCGAAACCGCGAATGGTCGCCGTGTCGTCACCAATCGTCTGGAAGAGCCGCAGCTTCAGGCGGACGGCGATCTCGCCCGGGCCGTAGGCGTGCACCGCGCGCATCGGACGCAGCAGGTAGCCGTAAAGCGAGTCGGTCAACAGCCGGGAAATGTCGGAGGGTGAGAACAGCGTGCTGCCCGCCGGCCCCTGCGTGCCGATGGCGCCGTTGCCGAGTGCCGTGAACTGGTCGCGATACCCCTGCACGCGCTGGTTGATGGCCTGTTGCGCGGCGCCGTTGCCCACGGGCACGAATGGCAGGCCGTTGGCTCCGCCGCGCCCGCCGTACAGCTGGTTCAGCGCGGCCGCGAAGGCGCCGGCATTGGCCACGAGCGCCTGTGCTCCCGGGACGTTGGCCAGTACGCTGGCGCAGCCGGCGGTGGCCGGCGATGCCTGGCACTGGGCAATCCGGCGAGTCGTTTGCGCCGTGGCACTGTCGAACTGCGCCACCAGTTGTACGTTGCGATCGCGCGCGGCAGTGTTGTTCCAGGCGGGATTGAAGCCCATGGTGCCTTCGATGCGCCCGGGATTGATGCCCACCGAGGGCTCGATGGCGTGGCTGGCCACGCGCACCTGCGCGCCGAGGGTGAGACGCGACAACAACCCCAGCTCGAGGCCGAGCGGCGCGTCCACCGAGGCGTCGCGACGAGCAATGGCCAGCACGCCCAGCGACGCGTCAAAACCGGACAGCCCCGAAAGCGCGGCAACCAGTGGACCGGCTGTGCCGAGGCGCGGGTCGTAGCGTCCATTCCACGAACTCGTGGACGCCGCGGCACCCAGCGCGCGCAACTTGCCGTCGGCGTCGTACCGCTCGTTGGCGCGGTCCCAGACCACGCCGGCGGTGACCCGCCAGACGCCCCTCGGCAACGTGGAGGCGTCGTCGCCCAGGCCGAGGACGCGCTGCGCGTGCGCCGGTCGTACGGCGGCAAGCAGGGCGAGAGTGAAGAGCGTGAATTGGCGAAGTCGGGACATCACAAAAGGGGCGTTGAGGGCGCGAAACCGCTAGCTTAACACCACACCATTCCGCCCGAAACCTAATGCGCGACGCGTCGCTTCCGAGCATTCCCTGGCAGGTCACCGGCAACCATTGGGTGTCGCTCCCGTGCGTACACCCGGTGGACGGTTCGGTTCATGCCCTGGGGATTCTTCACCGGGGGGCGCGCGCCGCCGTGGAGTTCGCCGGGGGCGCCGATTTCCTGACTGGAGACGCGCCCGCCCTGGCGCGCCCCGTGCTTATGGTGGATGGGGAGCGCATCGAGCTGGCCAAGGGAGGCATTGCCTGGGAGCGCGCGCTCCACTGGCTTCCGACCTACACGGCCACGGTGGGCGACCTGATCGTCCGCGGGACGCTGTTCGCCCCCTTCGGTCTCGATGCCGATATCGCCGGCGCAGTGTACGCCCTGGCCGTGGAAAACCGGGGGACCGCCGAGCATCGCATCACGCTGTCGCTCGAGGGAACTCTGGGCCACCGCCAGCTGCGCGTGCGCACGCCGCGCGCGCTCGATGACGCCTCGCGCATCAGCACGGGCGGTCCGGGCATCGTGGTGCTCGATGGCGCCAGCGCGCCGGGGCTGGCGGCGCTGGCCATCGCCAGCGACGAGGAGGCTGCGGTGCAGGTCACCGACGGGGTCGCCCCGGCGTATGCGATGCACCGTGAGTTCACGGTCGCCGGCGGAGAGCGCGCCGAGTGCGCGTTCTACATTGGCGCGGGCCCCGAACGCGACGGCGCCCAGGCCACCCTCTCGGTGTTGCGCCGTCGCGGCTGGCGAGCGCTGCTGCAGGCGACCCGCGAAGCCCTGCGGGTGCTGGAACAGAGCACCGGGGCGGAGTCGCTCGACCTGCTGGTCAACCGGAACCTGTTGTTCGCCTACTTCTACGGCGTGGCGCGCGGTCTCGATGACGCGCAGTACTACCTGGTGCGCAGTCGCGCGCCGTGGAACCCGTCAGGCGTGACCATTCGAGACTGGGAAGCGCTCTGCTGGACCATTCCGGCCGTGCAGCTCGCCGATCCGCCGCTGGCCCGCGAGCTGATCCTGCGAGCGTGCGAGCTGCACGGCTACGCGCCGGGGCAGGGCGTGCATTACTTCGACGGCACGCTTTACGAGCCCGGCTTCACGCTCGAGGGGTGTGCCTCGTACGCCATCGCCGTCGACCGCTACATCCGCGACACCGGAGACGACCGCATCGTCGAGGAACCGGTGCTCGCCGACACGCTTTACGTCTCCAACGACGACCTCACCGCGCGGCGTGACAAGGTGCATCCGCTGTATCACACCGAGGTCACGCTGGCCGGCGTCCCCGCGCCGCAACCGTTCATGCTGCACGGCAATGCCGTGGTGGCGTACGCGCTCGATTGCCTGAAGCGCACGCTCGACGAGGAGGCGATCAAGGCGCTGCAGGACCCTGAAGGAGTGCGCGCGGCGCTGCGCCGCCACTTCGCGCCGGGCGGCGACAAGTCGGCGTTCGTGGCCGGCAGCGACCTGGCGGGCCAGTTGAGCGTTGCGGACGATCCGATTGGCTCGGCGCTCTGGCTGCCCCTGTACGAGACGGTGGAGCGCAGCGACTCGGTGTATCGTCGCACCGCCAAGAAGGTGACCCAGCCCGAATACCTGGCGCAGCAACTGGCGCGGCTGATGGGCCCCGATGCCGGCGCGGTGCTCCAGTGGCTGCGGCGCGCGCCACTCTCGCTGGGCGTGGCCGCCGAGCGCGTGGATGCCGACGGGGAGGCGACCGGTGGTGGCGGAGACGCCGCGCTGGCCGGGCTGCTCGCCTATGCCACGTGGTTCGCGGTGCACGCCTTCGGGGTTCGTCCGTGACGGCCGTCGAGGCACGCCAGCACTTCACCCGCTCCTTCGGGGGCGAGCCGACGCTCGTCGCCTCGGCGGCCGGTCGCGTCAACCTGATCGGCGAGCACGTGGACTACAACGGCGGCGAGGCGCTGCCCATCGCCATCCAGCGACGCACGTCGGTGGCGGTGCGGCTGCGCGCTGGTGATCGGGTAACGCGCATCAACTCCGGGGGCACCGGCGGCGTGCTCATGCTCGATCACGGGCAACTGCGGCGCCGAAAGAAGTGGACGGACTATCCGTCGGGCGTGCTCGACCAGCTCATCGGCGCGGGCGTCGACGTGCCCGGCATGGAAGTGGCCGTCGCCAGCGACATTCCCTCGGGGAGCGGGCTCAGTTCGTCGGCCGCGCTCGAGGTGGCCTTCGGTTTCGCGGTGCAATCGCTGCTCGGGCTCGACACCGACAGGGTGGCGCTGGCGCTGCTCTGCCAGCGCGCCGAGCGGGAGTTCGTGGGGGTCCCCTGCGGCGCCATGGACCAGCTGTCCGCGGCGTGCGGCGAGCCGGGCCAGGCTCTTCACATGGGATTCGCGCCGGTGATGGTGCGCCCCGTGCCGTTCGCCGAGACCGTGCTGGTGGTCGACACCGCGGTGCCGCGCAGCCTGCGCGGGTCGGCGTACGCCGACCGCGTGCGTGAATGTGCGGCGGCGCTCTCGGCCATCCAGCGCATCGCGCCCGAGGTCACCGTGCTGGCCGAGGCCACGACAGAGCAACTCGACCGCGCGGAGATGCCCGACGTGGAGCGCCGCCGCGCCCGGCACGTCATTGCCGAGTGCGAGCGGGTGCGACTGGCGGTGCGGGCGCTGGAGGGCGGGGCGCGTTTCCCTGGCGCGCTCGCGCTCGAGTCGCACGCGTCGCTGCGCGCCGACTACGAGTGCTCGTCGCCCGAACTCGACTGGGTGGTGGAGTATGCCATGCGGTCGCCGGGCATCAGCGGTGCGCGCCTGACCGGGGCGGGGTGGGGCGGGTGCGCCGTGGTGTTTGGCGAGGAGCACGCGCTGGAGGCGCTGTCGCGCTCGATCACCGCGGACTACGCGGCGGCCATCGGCAGCCGGCCGCGCAGCTGGCTGGTGAGTGCGGATGCGGGGGCGAGACTCGAGGGCTGATCGAGGTTGGTGGTTGGCCGATGACAGATGACAGATGACAGATGACAGATGACAGATGACAGATGGCGGTTGCTTGGGTTCGGGCGAGCCGTTAAAATTCATCGAACGCGGGAATAGCTCAGTTGGTAGAGCACAACCTTGCCAAGGTTGGGGTCGCGGGTTCGAGTCCCGTTTCCCGCTTCTGGGGAGAGACGATAGTCGATAGACGATAGTCGATAGAGGGGCGGGGGCCGAGAGGCTACCCGCCCCGTGTCTTGCCCGTATCATTATCCAAGCGGAATCGGTGATCGGAATCGTGAATCGGAATCCCGAATGCAATCCGCGATCAAGATCCTGAATCGCAGTTTGAGCGCCGGGGTGGCGAAACTGGCTAGACGCGAGGGACTTAAAATCCCTTGGGAGCAATCCCATCCGGGTTCGATTCCCGGCCCCGGCATCGGTTACACCGATTCAATTGTCTGCTGCCTACGTCATTCGACGTATGGTGGTGGCGTGGTGGCTCGCCGACCTTGACCGTGTGACAGGCGGTACTCGCCGGAAACTCAACGGTCGTGAGGTGAGCAATGATGTCCAATCGGATCACGTGCATCGCCCTCTTGGCGATGATCCTGCCGGCCAGCGGTGCCGGTCAGTCGAATCCTGACGAGGCAGAGCGTGTCCGGATCCGCCAGCGCAGTGGCGTCATCGTCACCGGGACCCTCCAGCCCGCCTCGCCGCAGGGCCTGCGCGTGCGCAGCGACGCGCAGGGTACCACGCTCCTCATCCCGAGCGACAGCGTCGAGCAGTTCGAGCGCAGCCTTGGCAGGCACCGGCGGTTCGGTCGGAACTTCGCCGTCACCCTGGCCGCGTCGTCTTTGACCGTTGGGACAGTCATGCTGATCTCGTATTCGCCGTGCACGGAGACGGGGTTCCTGGCGTGCTTCATGGAACCCCATTCCGCGGGTGAGGCATTCACGTGGGGCCTTGCGGGCGGGGCCGCTGTTGGCGTGCCGCTTGGCGTCATCGTGGGGCTGGCCCTCCGGAACGAACGTTGGGAACGCGCTTCCGTGCCTGTCCAGGGCCACTCCTCGCTTTCGATACGACCGATCATCGGGAGGCAGGTCGGGCTCACCGCGTCCATCGCCTTTGGCGGGCGCTGACCGGGAACTCCGGCTGGCTGGCGCCGATGCGTGCTGCCAATTTCAGGGACCGCAGTGGCAGTCCCCATCGCCTCGGAGAACCGGAAATGTTGGCGACACAATGGCTCGAGAACGCACGCACCGTGATGGGCGAAATCGAGCGCACCCAGCTGGACAGCATCCGGAAGGCCGCCACCGTCATGGCCGACTCCATCCAGGCCGGAGGTTGGGTCCACACCTTCGGCTGCGGCCACGCCACCATTCCCGTGGAGGAGATGTACCCGCGCATCGGCGGCTTCGTCGGCTTTCACCCGATGATCGAACTGCCGCTCTCGTTCTTCACGCACATCACCGGGGAGATGGGGATCCACCAGTTCCTCTTCCTCGAGCGCGCCGAGGGTTACGGCGTCGAGATCATGAAGGGGTACAACTTCGATGCGAAGGACACGATGTGGATCTTCTCCCACACGGGAATCAACGCCGTCAACATCGACATCGCGCTCGAGGCCAAGAAGAAGGGAATGACCGTCGTGGTCTGCGGTTCCGCCGCTGCGGCCAAGGGGAAGGTGACGCGCCACTCGTGCGGCAAGACGATCTTTGACCTGGCGGACATCGTCATCGACTCGTGCGTCCCCGCCATGGATGCGTCGGTGGACCTGAAGGGCCACCAGGATAAGATCGGGCCGCTCTCCACCATGGCCTTCGTCACGACCGTCTGGATGACCATCGCCACCGTGGCCGAGATCCTCGCCGAGCGCGGCGTCCACCTGCACATCCACCCGTCCCACAATGTCCCCGGCGACACCACGGCGCGCGAACGGCTTGACGCGGCCCTGGCGGAATACAAGCGACGGGTCGCGCTGATCTAGCCGCCAGCCGCCTGCCGCCAGCCGGCCTGCCTGTGATACGTCTTCAGCGCTACGGCAGCCACGCCGACCTGCAGGAGCAGGCACGCCCCGAGATACAACGGCAGGTACTGCGCGCCGACCCATTCCGACATCACACCGACCAGGTAGTTGATCGTCATGTTGCCGAGCAGGGCTATGACGAGTGCGACGCTGAATGCCGTCCCGGAGATTGTCGGGTAGAGATCGGCCACATAGCCGAGCAGCAGCGGAAAGCCACCCGCCAGTCCAACCCCGAGAATGACGAGGCCGACGCTGGCGCCGGTCACGCCCGTCGACAACGCGGTCACGAGCACGCCGATTCCCGAGAGCGCGATCCCGAGGAACAACACGAAGTCGCTCCTCGTCGTCTTCAGGATGCCGGCCAGCGCGAGCCGTGCCACCGTCATGCCACCGACGAACGCCGACAGGGCAAACAGGGCGTCGCGCGGATCGATGCCGCGCTCCTGCTGGAGATACGTGGTCGACCAGTTGTTGACCACGCCTTCCAGGCCGCTTTGCAGCGCCAGCGTCAGCGCGATCAACAGCAGGCCCTTGTCACGCCACAGCGTCATCCCCTCCCTGAGCGGAAAACCCTGGGCGTGCTTTGGCTCGGGAAAGCTGATCAGGCCGAAATACAGCACGGGAGCCAGCAGCGCCACGCCGATGCCGGCAAGAATCGTGGAGTACTCGTAGCCGCGCAGGGTCCCCAGGAGCACCGGCATGCCCAGCGCGCCCACGCCGAAGAAGACGCCGAGCAGGCTCAGCCTGGCGCCCCGCTCACCGGCGCTGATGTCCGCCACGAGGGCATTCGTCCCGCCATTGAGAACGCCGCCGCCGAACCCGATCGCGAAGATCGACAGCTGCAGCACGCCGAACGACGACGCCCAGGCCAGCACCTCGAGGCCGGCGATCACGACCAGGGCGCTGAGCGACAGGAGCAGCTTGTAGCCGAAGCGATCGACGATCGGGCCGAAAACGATCGATCCGGCGAGGACGCCGAACGGCAGGATGGACACCAGCATCCCACTGGTGATGGCGTCCATCCTGAAACGCTCGGCGATCGACGGGAGCAGGGAACCCATCGACAGCAGGGCAATGCCGAAGAAGAGCATGCCGATGCACCCAGCGGCGAAGACGAGATTCTTGCGATACGCCATGGTGGTCATTGCGCCGGTGAGTGTGCGACAGCCTGTCGCGCGAAGTATCCGGCGCCGTAGAGCCCGGCAGCGCTGCCCAGCGACGTGGCGGCGAGCTCGACCTGGTTGATGCTGATCGGCTGCGCCCAGCGCCGCGCCTCGCGCCCGATGTCGGCCAGAAAGCGCGCGGCGGGTCCGAAGACCCCGCCGCCGAAAATGATCTTCTCCGGGTTGAACAGGCTGACGAGGTTGGCGGTCGCCATGCCCCAGAGTTCGATCGCCCGGGTCAGCACCTCGAGGGCGATCTCGTCGCCCGCGTCGTAGAGCCGGAATACCTCGTGGGCGGTCACCGCATCCGGCGCGAGGGCGCGCAGCGCCCCGCGATATTTCTTCCTGCGGGCCAGCAGATCCCGCGCGTGCCGGGCAATGCCCTCGCCCGAGGCGTAGTACTCGAAGCATCCGCACGCGCCGTACTTCTCGTCGTAGGGGCGGTCGAGTGCCAGCCACCCAATGGCGCCGGAGACGTCGTGGGCGCCGTGCAGGATGCGGCCATCGACGAGAATCCCCGCGCCAATGCCGGTTCCGACGGCGAGGAAGATGGCGTTGCGGCAATCCCTCGCGTTGCCGCGCCACACTTCGCCCATGATGCAGCACGACCGGTCCGCTTCGATGGCGAGCGGCATGGCGTCGTGACCGAGCGCCGTGCGCAGCTCGTCGCGAAGCGGATAGTCGTCCCACCCCGGGATATTGGGCGCCCACACCCGGCCAGTGGCGGTGTGGCTGATGCCGGGCACGGAGACGCCGATCGCCTCGGCTTTGCCGCCCGCCTCCAGCAGGCGATGCAGGCAGTCGATAATCAACGCGCCGACCTCTGCGCCGCCCTTTCTTTCGAGTGGTACGACATCTTTCGCGAGCAGGGTGCCTGCAGAATCGAACACCGCGCCGGCGAGCTTCGTGCCCCCGAGATCAAGTCCGATGACCGACATGAACGCAGCTCCTCGCCTGAGCGTCCTGACGCGGCAACTCCGCGACCGACGGCGATCAATCGGATCACGGGCAAGGCAAAGGTACGCGCGAACGCCGCGGGTGCCAGCCGGGGGGCAGCTTTCGACGTGCGACGCGGCCGCTCCGCAGCCGCGCCGAAGCTGCTCCGCGGCCGCACCGGGATGGTCCGCGCCAGAACCTCACGATGCTCACCGGAACGCGAAGGGGCGGAGAGCCACGCGGCCATCCGCCCCCTCGATCGTTCATCCCCATCCGGCTTCGGAATCCGTCAGCGCACTCCGGAATCCGGGATCTGAAATCACATCGTCACGGAATCCTGAGCGTCACGAACACCGAGTCACCGGCCAGCGATCCACCAACCATCTTGGAGCCGACGGTGACCGTGGCCGAGTCACGGATGACGGCGTCGCCGAACGGAATGGCGTACGCCTTGTACACGCCGGTCGGCACCGCGCGGAACTGCCACGTTCCCGTGGCCGATGCCGAGCCGACCAGCCCCGGCACCATGGCGCCGATGCCCTGCAGGTAAACCGTCGTGTTCAGCAGGCTCTTGCCCGTGGCGCTGGTCACGCTGCCAAACACCTTGCCGGGTGACGCGGAGCGCAACACGACCGATGCCGGAATGGCCGCCGAGAGCACGAACGCCGTGCCCGGGCGCGTCGGCGGCGCGGAGCCGCCGTAGGGTTCGAGCGCCAGCGTCAGGAACGTGAAGTCCTGCGGCACGACGCCCAGCGCCTTCATGTCGCCGCGCACCTGCGCTTCGCTGACGCCCACGCTCGTGTACCAGGCGCCCGTGCCCAGGTCGGCGTCATCGAGCGGCTTGTTCTCGGGAACAGGCGACAGGATGCCGCCCAGGCGCACGGCGACGCCCGTGCGCTCATCCACCATCCACGCGGCATAGCGGAAGCCGGCGGGCGGGCGAACGAGGTTGCGGAAGCTGATGCGCACCTGGTCGCCCCAGAACGAGGCGCCGATGACGTACGCCGAGACGGCGAACGGCAAGCGGTCAGCGGTGGCCTTGGCGAACGACCCGAACATGTTGCCGAAAATGGCATACGTCGTGCCGGTCTTGTACCGGAACGAGAGGAACCCGGTCCGCGCCGCGCCCACCGTGGCCGGCACCGCGCCCTCGCCCGACGAGCGCAGCACGACGCGGTTGTAGCTGGGAATGGCCGTATTGGCGATCCGGATCACCACCGTGGTGGCCGTGTCACCGACGCTGAACTGCGCGGCGGTGGAGGTGTCGACCTTGGTGGTGGCCACCGACGAATCGCGGTTCACCGGACGGCGGTTGCGCACGGTGCGGATGATGCGCGACGTCGCGGCGGTGGCGTTGCCCGAGGCCGTGTCGACGAGCATGATCTGGTACGTGGCGCCGGCGCCGGTCGGCGGCAGCGCCCTGACCGTGAACTCGATCGTATCGCGCGCCGCAGCCGTGGTGATGCGCGCTCCGAAGAAGCTGGGGAAGACGGAGTTGCCCGCCGGTCCGAGGGTCATGTCGAGCAGCGGCTCGCCGATGATCTTCGAGGGTCCGGAGATGGGGTCGGTCTGGCAGGCCGCCATCACGAGGGCCGCGCCGGCGGCCGCCACGAGGGTCAGTTGAGAGCGTCGCATCTCAATTCCCTCCCGGGATGTACTGGAAGACGAACGAGAACTGCATGTTCGTCGGGTTCTTGGAGGTGGGGTCCGCCGCCGGCAGCGCGTCCCTGATGCGCTGGTCGTGGATGTACGTCGTGCCGGCGTCCAGACGGTTGCGGTCGAAGTTCGTGAAAGTCACGGTGCGCAGCTGAGCCCGCACGCCGATGCTCGCGCTGATGGGATAGTTCAGCCCGCCCCCGAACGTGGCCATGGGGTTGGTGAACTTCTCGTTGCGCTTGACGGCCCGCGGGTCGAGGAAGATCGAGTAGATGCCGGTGCCGGCAAAGCCGTACATGCGCATCCTGCCCACGGGGACGCCGACCACGGCCTCGAGGCCACCGTGGAGCAGCGTGACGCGCTGCGACACGGCGTACAGGAAGGTCGTATCGCCGAAGTCGAAGGCGACGGCGTCGAACTGGTCGCCCCGCGTCACCGGACGCGAGACATCGACCAGCATGCCGACGCCGAATGACGAGCCCTTGATCAGGCTCGCCAGCGGGTTCCACGGCAACTGATAGGTGGCGTCGAGCCCGACGAACGGGGTGTTCTCGAGCGCCGTGCCCTTGCTGAAGACCTGCTGGCCGATGTGGGCCCCCAGGTCGAACTGCTTCGTCTGGACCTGCGCTCCCAGCGCCTGCGCGCCCAGGAGCACGGCACCGACGAGCGCGATGTGCCTGCGCATGAGTCTTGGTCTCCCGGTGGTCATTTGCCGATCTCGAAGCTGAGCACCTGATTGTGCTGCAGCTCTCCCATCGTCGTGTAGGCATAGTCCAGCGTCAGCCGGCGGCCGAGCACCGGGATCTTGACGCCACCGCCGAACGACAACCCGTCGGCGAATTTCCAGGGCGCGTGCTGCTCATTGAACCAGCGCTTGCCGGCACGCAGGAAGTAGTTGGACTTGTACCCGTACTCGAAGCCGAGCGACGGTTGCAGGTCGGTGTCGATGGCATCGTAGAAATCGACTTCGCCAACCACCGTGTGCGTCTTGCTTGTCCCGAACAGCGCCTCGGCGTCGCCAAGCAGGTGCGATTGCACGCCCATGCGGAAGCCCGTGGGCAACTGCACCTGGCGCGTGTTGTACTGCACCGGGATGGAGCCGCCGGTGGCAAAGCCGTTCTCGCGCGGGGCGCTGATGCGCCGCTGCACGCCGCTGCCGGTGAACCGGTTGCTCGGGCCGATGTTCGTCACGGCCGCCGCCACGCTCAGTCCGTAGAGGCCGGTGCGGAAACGGGTGGCCAGGTCGAAGCCGACGAAGCTGTTCTGGGCGAAGTCGATGCCCTCCTGCACCAGGCGCAATCCACCAGACGCCGACAGGCGGTCGGTGATGTTGCGCGCATACTGCAGGGCGAACGACGTGCCGGTGTACTGGAACTGGCCGGGAAACGCGGGGTCGTCACCGTCCGGCGCCACTTCCGTGGTGCGATCGATAGATCCCGAGCCGTACTGCGTGAACGACAGGCCGAGCGCGCCCTGGCCGAGCGGCATCGTGAGCGCCGCCGCCGTGTTGGTGACGCCGCTGTTTCCGAAGAGCTGCATGTAGCTCACGAACACCGCGATCCCGTCGCGGGTCACGATGCCGGCCGGATTCCAGAACATCGCTTCCGGTCCCTCGACCATCGAGGCCGCGGCGGAGCCGAGGCCCTGCGAGCGAGCCCCCACGCCGACATGGAGAAAGTTGGCCCCGCGCGTGCCGACCCGGGTGGTGCGGTCGGTCGCATCCGGGACGATGATCGTGCCCTGCGCCGCCAGGGACGCCCCCCAGAGGAGGGCGCCCGCCGCGACGGCCAGGCGAAGAGTATTGAGTCGCATGAGTAGTCGTCGCCTCGGTTAGCGGATGATCACGAACTTGCCCAGCTTCTCGACCTTCTTGCCGCCGACCTCGGTGCTCACCAGGAACACGTAGAAGCCAGGCCCGACCTCGAGGTCCTCGCGAGTGCGCATGTTCCACGTCAGGTCACCTGCGTCGGTGCAGTTCGTGGTGTTCACGGTCGCCCGGCAGTTGCGCTGCAAGTCCGACGCCGTCCACTTGATCTGCTGCACCAGCTGCCCCGAGGCCGTGTAAATCCGCATCGTGCCCGTGGGCGGCAGGTGGGTGAACATCAGGCGCTTGACTCCCGGAGTTTGCTCGTAATGCGAAAACATGATGTACGGGTTGGGCACCGCCTTTACCAGCGACAGGTCGCCTTCGGTCACCGCGGCGATGTTCTCCCCGGCCACTTCGGGCGTGATGGTGTAGTCGAACGCCGGCATGCCGCGGATGGGACGGTAGTACAGCACGTCCAGCCGCTGGTTGGCGTTGGTCGCGGTGTACCCGGTACCGCCGATTCCTTCGATCGGGTTGCACGTCGCCGGCGTGGCGCACGCCAGTTGCGTCGGGCCCCACGTGACACGTTGCACGTCGACCGAGTCCGGGAGGCCGTTGACCAGCCGGATGCGGCGCACCAATGGCGATGCCGTGACGGTGTCCAACCGTACCGTCTTGAAGGTCTCGATGAAGTACAGCTTGTCGCCCGGGATCCACTGGCCAGCCGGCACCGGCACGCGGAGCGTGTCGGCATTGGTGCCCAGCAGCGCCGTGGTCGGCCGCTCGCTCTTCAGCACCGCTACGCTGACGGACTTGTTGAGGTAGGCATTCTTCACTGTGAACGGCACGCCGATGGATGCCAGCGAGTCGGTCTTGATGGCCGGCCTGTTGAGGGCCAGCGCGATGGCCGCCGCCGCCGCGGTCGAGATGTCGGTCGTGCCGGCGTTGGTGCGCGCCGAGAGCGACGCCGCGTAGGCCGAAGCCAGCCCCGACAGGTTGGCCCGGTCGAACTTGAACGGATAGCCGGGACCGAACTCCTTGCCGCTGAACGTCACCTGATAACGGCTGTAGGCCACGGTGTCACGGATGGTGGCGGCGGCACCTGGCACCCAGCCGATGGTCGGAGCCGTCCCGCTCAGCTGCACCGGAAGGCCCTCGGCCGACCAGAACGTGCCACGCAGGGCACGCTGGCGCGTGGTGTCCAACGAGAAGAAGAGGCCGACATAGTTGGGGTTGGCCAGCGTATTGGGCGGCGTGATGTCGTCCGATGCAGATACTGTGTCGGTGACGTACATCGGGACGCCGGCCTGCAGGAACGTGAACTGCAGCCGGCGGGTGGCCGGTGTGCGGAAGCGCGAGAAGACCGTCTTCGCCGCGCCGCTTGTTACCGTGGTGACCGTCGGATGACCAGCGATTTCGACGCCGCCCGTCACCGTGTACTCCTCCTTGCGCACCGGGAATCGCCTGGTGGCACCCACCGTGCCCGAGTCACCCAACTGGAACAGGCGCACCTTGGTCGTGGTCGGGGTCGCGGCGGTGGCGTTCTGGTAGAACGCCTCCACCTCGGCAGAGTCCGACAATACCATGCGGCCGGTCAACGGGTCCTTGCCGCGCACCGCCTTGCCCAGGCGCGTGGTGATGAGGTACGACGCGATGGTGTCGTTGGCGACCGGCTTGAACGTGATCGACGACTCCTCCCCGCCGGCCTGGCGGCTGGTCGGGATGTAGACCGACGACACGTTGCGGTTGGCCGTGTTGGACGAGAGACCGTTCAGCGTGGCCGGGCGAATAGTGTACCTGGAGGGCACGAACCGGCCGCTGGCGTCGAGCGTCACGACGTCCCACGAGGCCGGGAATGACTGGCCCGTGATCACATAGGTGTAGGTGACGCCGCCGGTGATGCTGCCGTCGGTGTAGACGGACGGCCACAAGCCGTTGCTGCCGCGCACCAGCGTGGAGTACCGCATCCACGGGTAGCGCGACGGGCCGCCTCCGGCATCGCGAGAAATGGTCGGATAGCAGGCCACTCCGGTGGAATTCGTGTAGGTGCCACCGCCGTCGCACGACTTGAAGACGAGCATCGAGTCGATGACGCCCACGGCGGTGTCGACCATGATGCGGCAGAGCGCCGCCGAGTAGGTGGCCGCCGACGAGCAGGCGTTGAGCGTGGCCGGCAGCGTGTCCACCGCGACGGTGTCGCGGAGGATCGTGCCAACCGGGAGCGCGATCTTGCGGACGTTGTTCACGATGTGCGGGTTGTACACCTTCAGCCGCACATCGGCCGAGAGACGGCTCGCCTTGAGCACCTTCGCCTGCTCGATGAGGAACTTGTCCTGGCACTCATTGTGCTGCTGGTCGAAGTAGAGGCGCAGGAAGGTGTCGAACTGCCGGTTGCCCCCGGTGGGCACGGCCGAGACGATGTTCACCGGGCAGGGCGGTTCGGGACTCAGCCAGAAGTTCTGGTAGAGCTGCGTCACGTTGCCGATGAGGGCTTCGAGCGCCGTCGAGTCCGTGGTGGAGAGGTACGCCACCCAGAAGCTGGTGGTGTCACCGGCCTTCAGCCTGATCGGGCCCACGCCGGCATTGTAGTTGTTGTGCGTGACGTTCGGGAAGCCGCCGAGCAGCGTGTCCGCATACGTCGCCACGCAGCCGTCGAGGCTCAGCGCCGCCACCGGGTCGGTGCAGGTCATCACCTTGAGGGTGTCGAGCTTGCCGTCGTGGTTGTAGTCCCAGTTGCCGGGCGGCATGTAGCGGGCAAATCCGCCCGTTCGGCCGGTCGACGGCGACCAGCGCGCCGGGAAGTCGTAGTTGTGGAACATGTCGAAGTAGGCCAGGTCGGTCCACTCCGAGGGCGGGCGCGTGGCGGCAAAGACGTCCGCCTCATTGCCGGTCACCAGACCGTAGGTACCCCGCGCGCTCACGCCCATGCCGTTGGACGTCACGCAGCTGAAGCCGCAGGCGCTGATAACGTTGAAGAGCAGCGTGTCGCCACGCTGCGGATGCGTGGGGTTGTAGAACGGAGACGCCGGGTCGGTGAACTTCTTGTTGCGCAGGTCGCCGATCGGGCTCTTGAACATCACCATCGCCTGGTACGTTCCACTGGAACCGCGGGAGGCGGTGTTCGACAGGCAGGGCCGCGGGCCGTTGAGGGGACGGTAGCCACCAGTGACGTTGGCGCCGTGATTGGCCCCGTAACAATTGGTGCCGTTCTGGTTGGCCAGCGAGGCGATGATCACGCTGCGCTGGAGGTCGGGGTACAACGTCGGGGCCTGCGTGCCGGCGGGGAACGAGCGGTTCATGAAGCCGAGAAAGAGCGAGTCGTAGTCCAGCCCCACGCCGTACACGTCCGCACTCCGGTTGATGATGTTCGCCTTGTAGAACATGGCGTCGGCCACCGTCGGCACGGCATACGACCAGGCTTCGAAGCGCCACTCCATGCCGAGCGGGTAGCCCTCGACCGTCGGCGTGCCGCTCTGCCCGGGGATCACCGAGCCCACGACCGCACGCTTCTCGCGACCGTAGTCCACCGTGGAGCCGAACGTCTGGAAGGCGCCGTACAGTTTGTCCTGGGCGCGGCGGCTGGGGGCGATCTTCCAGTCGTCCCAGGTGAAGCCGCTGGGGTTGGCCTTGAAGGTGTTTAGCCAGACCGAGTCGGGCACCGGGCGCTCGCCGTCGAACGTACTGCCCACCCAGGTGTCGGGGCAGTCGGAGCCGGCCAGCAGCGGGTAACCCGCGCTGATGAAGGCATTGGCGCGCGCGCTGTTGTCGCGGCAGGTGCCCGTGCCGGATTCCGTGGTGACGCCGCTGAACAGCGACCCCACCGAGCCGTCGCGGCCCGTGAACGCGAGTCGCGTGCGGGAGCTCGTCCAGCGCGAGTACTGCATGCGCGCGTTCCAGCCGCCCCCCTTCACATTCTCGAGCGAGGGGACGAGTTCGCGGAAGCGCGACCAGTCGCCCTTGGAGGCCGCCATCCACAGTTGCAGCTCGAACCAGCCGCCGATACTGCCCCTGCTGGTGACGCGCCCGTTGAGACCGGCGCTGAAGGTGAGGTCATCGTCAGACGGGCCGCTCGCCGTAGTCTTCCAGTACGAGTTACCCCCTTGGCGCATGCCGGTGATCGCAAAGTCGCCGATGCCGAACAGCGTGAAGCCCTTGGGCTTCGTGTTCAGCGAGGGGACCGGCTCATCGTCCGGGTGTGTTTCGGCGACGACCTGTGCCTGCAGGGCCCCCGTGCTCAGTACGAGCGCGGCGCCAAGCGCGGCCATCAGGCGTCGAAAGAAAATTCCGCGATACCGATCCATCTGTGGTACTCCTGAGTCAGGTGCGTCCGGCGGACGGCGCCCGCCGGCAGCGTCAGATTAGAAGCTGATCGACAGGCCGCCGTTGATCGAACGGCGGTCGAACAGGTACTGCGGACGGTCGAAGAACGTCGAGGTCTCGCCCTCGCCGGTGAAGTTGCCGCTTCGCAGGCGCGACTGCGGCGAGGCGCCACCATCGCAATTGCCGGTGGTGGCGAACACCTGCGCGCAATTCTTGCGGTCGAGCAGGTTGGCGACGCGCAGGAAGGCGCCGTAGCGCACGTTGGCGATCGTCCAGTCCTTCTGCGCCTGCACATTGACCGTGAACGTCATCGGCGCCGTGCCGCTGTTGCGCTCGAGCCGGTCGGCCGTGCTGCCGGTAAAGGTCAGCGACGGCGTGTAGGGGTAGCCGCTCGAAAGACGCGCGGTCAGTGAAACCGACGAGTTGCGCAGGTGCTTGCCGCCCCAGACGTTGGGCGTCCTGTTGGCGACGATGAAGCTGACCGCACCGCCCAACTGGTGGTTCTGGTCGATGTCGCTGCGGATTTCCGTGCGCGCCGGGATGTCGCCCTCTTCCGTGGTGCGCTGATTCTCGAGGTCCGGGGGCGATGCGTTGGTACTGGCCTGAGAGAACGAGTAGTTGATGCGTCCGCTCCAGAAGTTGGCCAGCCGGCGGCGCAGTTCGAGCTCGAAGCCGCGCACCGTCTGGAAGTCCTGGTTCACCAGCACCGTGTAGCTCGGCGAGTTCGTGCCGTAGGTCACGCCCGGGTCGAAGACGCGAACGTCCGTGCCCTTGCGGAAGCCGCCGGTGCGAATGCCGGTCAGTCCCGACTGGTCCTTGGAGAACGCCACGAACTGCAGGGAGTACCCGGAGCCCTTCCCGAATTCGGCCACGTAGCCCATCTCGTACGACACAGCCTGCTCGGCGCGAAGACGGGGATTGCCGACGAACGTCTGGGCGTCGAACTGCGCGGCCGCGGCCGTACCTTCGGCCGCCGTGCCGATACCCGTGCCCTGATAGACGTTGTTGTACAGCGGGTTCTGGTAGTAGACGCCGAAGTTGAAGAAGGCGTTCGACCGGTCGGTCACCGGGAACGAAAGGCCGAGGCGGGGGCTGAAGGCGCGGCGCACCGAGGCCTGGCTCATGTCATCCTGGAACGCCAGGTCGCGCGCCGAGTCACCCTTGCTCTGAATAAGGCCGCAGGCCGCGATGCCCGTTACCGGCAGCTTGGTCACCGGATCGATGCCGGTGGCCCAGTTGGCCGGGAGCCCGTACTTGGTGGGGTCGTTGCAGACCGTCAGCTGCGTGGTGCCGTTGGTCGGGTCGAGCGGGTTGGTGAAGGACAGTCCGCCGGCACGGCCGTAGTCGAAGCGGGCGCCGAGGCGCACCGTCAGGAAGTCGTACTCGATGCGGTCCTGGATGTAGGCCGCGGCATCCCACGGCTTGGCCGCGTAGTCCGTCGGCAGCAGCTGGATGTTGTTGAGGCCGACGTCGCGCACTTCGCGGAACAGGATGTCGTGCCCCTGGTAGAACAGGCCCATCGCCAGGTTGTGGTGGTCGGTGGCCTGGTACTGCACGTCGAAGCGCGCCAGGTGCGTCGTGTTGCGGTCGTTGCCGGCAATCTCGTCGGTGCCTTCGGTGGGCGTGATGTCCACCGAGGTGACGCCGGCCACGGCGAAGCGGCCGTTGAAGTTGGTGTCGGCCACGCGCTCGCCCAGGCAGACGCCGGAGAAGAACGTCGCGCAGGTTTCACGCTTGGAGGCCAGCTGGCCGAAGACGAACTTGTAGTTCAGGCGGCCGCGGGTCTGCTCGAACCGCGCTGTCACCAGGTCGCGCACCTCGCTGATGGTGGCCGGCGACACGTAGGTGTTGCGGTCGTCGCCCGTCGGGCGACCGGTCGGCGTGAAGCGGTCGGTGCCGTAGCTGGTGTTGCAGGCGTCCACCACGTCGACGCCCTTGCCGTAGATGCTGCGGTAGGTGTCGATGCACTGGTTGGCGCGGCTGAATCCCATCTGCCCCCAGTCGAAGGCCACGTTCATTCGCGCATTCTCGTAATGAATGGCGCTGACGCTCAGCTTGGTGGTGGGGCCGAACAGGTAGGTCAGCTTGCCGAAGGCGTCGCGCTGCGAGCGGTAGCCCTGCGAACGCCAGCCGGTGAGCAGGTCGCCCGAATAGATGTTGCGTGAGATCGTGTCGCTCAGGAACGGGTCGTAGACCTTGTCGTCGTACTTGAGCACTTGCGACGCGCCGCCCGTGGAGCGACCGGCCATCACGAACCGGAGCTTGTTGTTGGTCGCCGGCACCGGACCCGAGAGGAATCCCTCGACGAAGTCGTAGCCGCGCAACCCGTCCTGCACCCCGCCAAACGAGGTGCCGATCTTCGACGTCTCGTAGTCGAGCGCGCCCTGGATGGACGTGCCGCCGTCGCGGGTAGCCAGCGACACCACGCCGGAGAGCGCGTTGCCGTACTGCGGCTCCATGCCTCCCTTGACGGTCGAAACGCCCGCCACGGCCTTGTTGGTCACGTCGAGCGCCTGGCCGCCGAACAGGAAGTTGTTGACCGGGATGTCGTCGATGAGCGTCATCGTTTCGCCCGACCGGCCCCCGCGAATCTGGATGCCGCTGGTGCCGACCCGGCGCGCGGCGGCAAACGACGTGAGGTCGGTGGAGACCTGCGGCACGTCGGTGAACCCGGCCTGCAGCTGCAGCGCGTCCTTGATGCTGCGCACCGGGAGCGTCTGCAGCTCCTCCTGCGAGATGGACTGCGTGGTGCCCGTCTGCTTGAGCTCCACGAGGTTCTGCTGTGTCTCGGTGATCTGCACGGTCGCCAGCACGTTGGCGGCGTTGGAGAGCTTGAAGTTGACCTCGCGCGTGACGTCGATGCCGACGGTCACCGTGGTCTGCTGCGTGCCGTACCCGATGCGGCGGGCCTGGACGGCGTACGTGCCCGGCGGCACGCCGAGTATGAAGTAGCGTCCGCTTGCGCCGGAGACCTGGCCGTAGCCGGTGCCCTGGAGCAGGACCTGGGCGCCCTCGATGGGCTGACCATTTGCGGCGTCGGTGACGACGCCGGTGATCTTGCCGGTCTGGGCCTCCACGCGCGCGGCGGCGAGGGTGAAGGCAAGGGCGAACGTCAGGCAGCGCATGAATGCCTGAAACAATGGGGTGGTACGCACGGACGACCTCCCGGACTGCGTATCGGTGAGAACCTGCAATGGCGACTCGCGGTCGCGCGACCAGTCCACTCGGAACATGCCGCTGATCCGCTGGGAGTACTCAGTACGAGGTACTCAGGGATCGCCGGACGCGTCACGAAACAGAAAGGTCACACGCACGGCCATTATGGAACCACTGCGCGCGCGCTGTCAAGGAGACCCTCATCGGCGGCCCGGGGATTCGCCGACGCGATGGTCCCCGCCGCCTGTCTGCGGACGGCGCGCGAACTTACATTCTGGTTACCATGGCCGACGTCGTCTCCCTCGCCGCAGAACTGCTCGCCATTCCGTCGTCGACCCGCGACGAAGCCCG
>JBBTFF010000078.1:26493-39440 GCA_038041995.1 Gemmatimonadota bacterium
TCTCCCTCGCCGCAGAACTGCTCGCCATTCCGTCGTCGACCCGCGACGAAGCCCGGGCCGTCGAGTTCGTATCCCGCTGGCTCATTGCCCGGGGCTGGAACGTCACGCTGCAGGAAGTGTCGGCTGGGCGAAGCAACGTCTGGGCCTCGCGTCGTGGGGGCGGGGTGACGCTCTCCACGCATCTCGACACCGTGCCGCCGTACGTGCCGCCGCGCCTCGACGGGCGGCGACTGTACGGCCGCGGCGCCTGCGACGCCAAGGGAATTGCCGCCGCCATGCTCGTGGCCGCCGACCAGTTGGCCGAAGCCGGCGAAGAGCGCGTCGACCTCCTCTTCGTGGTGGGCGAGGAACGCGGCTCCGACGGCGCGCGCGCCGCCAATCAGCTGGAGGCGACGTCCCGCTTCCTCGTGAATGGCGAGCCCACCGAGAGCCGGTTGGCCATCGGGTGCAAGGGTGCATGGCGCGTCACCGCGCGCATGCGAGGGCGCGAGGCGCACTCGGCCTACCCCGAACTCGGAGCCTCGGCGATACTCCCGATGTGCGAACTGTTGCCCGGGCTCTCGACGCTCGCGCTGCCCGTCGATCCGGTACTCGGAGCCACCACGGTCAACGTGGGATTGATCAAGGGCGGCACCGAGGCGAACATCGTGCCGGCGCAATGCGAAGCCGAGATGATGGTGCGCCTGGTGGGCGATCGCGCGCCGGTGCAGGCGGCGCTCGACCAGTGGGCCGCAGGGCGCGCCGAGTTGTCGTACGGATCGTTCATTCCGGCCCAGCGCTTCCACACGGTGCCCGGGTTCGACACGGCACCCATGGCGTACACGTCGGACATCCCGCTGCTCACGCGCTGGGGGACGCCGCTGCTCTTCGGCCCCGGGTCCATCCACGTGGCGCACACCCCCGACGAATTCATCGACATCGCGGAACTGCGCGACTCCGTGGGCGCCTACGAGCGGCTCGTGCGCGCGCTCCTCGCCTCATGATCAGCGGCGCAACACCCATGCGGGTGGCGATCCTGGGCGCCACCGGCGCCGTCGGCCAGACCTTCATTCGCCTGCTCGCCGGTCATCCGTGGTTCCGGGTGGCGGAGGTCGCCGCGTCGGAGCGCTCGGCCGGCAAGCGCTATGCCGACGCGACGCGGTGGATCGAGGGTGACCTGCCGGCGGACGTGGCTGGGTTGACCGTCACCACCTGCGACCCGCGCGCCGTGTCGTCGCCGATCGTCTTTTCCGCGCTCGACAGCGAGGTGGCCGGCGAGGTGGAGGGGACGTTTGCCGCGGCGGGCCGGCTGGTGCTGAGCAACGCGAAGAACTACCGCATGGAACCCGACGTGCCGCTGGTGATCCCCGAAGTCAACGCCGCTCACCTGGCGCTGCTCGACACGCAACGCGCGCGACGTGGCTGGGCCGGCGGCATTGTGACCAACGCCAACTGCGCGGCGACGATGGCGGCCATGGCGCTGGCGCCGCTGCACGAGGCCTTCGGCGCGCGACGCGTGTTCCTGGCGACCATGCAGGCGGTGAGCGGTGCCGGCTACCCGGGGGTTCCGTCCCTCGACATCCTGGGCAACGTGATCCCGTACATCGGCGACGAGGAGCCGAAGCTCGAGCGCGAGATGCAGAAGATGCTCGGGCGCCTGAACGAGGGCGCGGTGGTGCCAGCGTCCTTTGCGGTGAGCGCGCACGCCAATCGCGTGGCGGTGGAAAACGGCCACACCGTCTGCCTGTCGGTGGAGTTCGATCGCGCGCCGTCGCTCGAGGAAGCCGCGCAGGTGCTTCGCGGCTGGCGGGGCGCGAGCGCGGTGCGTGGGCTCCCGTCGGCGCCCGACCGGCCGCTGCATTTCTTCGAGAGCGATGATCGCCCCCAGCCGCGCCGCGACGCGCTGCGCGGGCGCGGCATGACCGTCTCGGTGGGGCGCCTGCGCGTCGACCCGCTGTTCCACCTGAAGTTCGTGGCGATGGGGCACAACACCATTCGCGGCGCGGCGGGCGGTTCCATTCTCAACGCCGAATTGCTCGTGGCCACCGGCCGCGCCGGCGTCGCATGATCGTCGCCAAGTTTGGTGGCACGTCGGTGGGTGACGCGGCGGCCATCGAGCGAACGGCAGCCATCGTGCACGGCCGCCTGTCGCGGCATCCGGTGATCGTCGTCTCGGCGCTGGCCGGCACCACCAGCGCGCTGCTCGACATCGCCGCGCAGTCGGCCACCGGCCAGTTCATCGCCGCCATCCGTGGCATCGAGTTGCTGCGGGAACGGCACCTCGCGGTGGTGGACGAATTGTTGGGGGCAGGGGCAGAGGCAAGGGAGATTGGTGCCGACACGAGCGTCCTCTTCGACGAGCTGGCGCACCTGGCCGAGGCGCTGTCGGTGCTGGGCGATGTCAGCGCGCGGTCGCTCGACGCCGTGGCCGCGTATGGCGAGCGGTTGTCGGCGCCAATCGTCAGCGCCGCCTTCGCCCAGCGCGGCATCCCCGCCGCGTACGTCGACGCGCGCCGAGTGATGATCACCGACGCCGCCTTCGGCCGGGCGCTGCCCAGGCTCGACGCCATTGCCGACGCGGCGCGCGAGCAACTGCTTCCCCTGCTGCGGGAGGGGAAGGTGCCGGTGCTCGGCGGATACATCGGGGCCACCGCCGACGGCCTCACGACCACGCTCGGGCGCGGCGGCTCCGACTACAGCGCGGCACTGCTCGGCGCGGCGCTCGACGCCGAGGCCATCGAGGTCTGGACCGACGTCGACGGGATGCTCACCGCCGACCCGCGGGTCATTCCCGGGGCGCGCCTCATCGAGCACATCCGGTTCGACGAAGCCGCCGAGCTGGCGAGCTTCGGCGCCAAGGTGCTGCATCCGAGCACGATCGCGCCGGCGGTGCAGCGCAGCATTCCGGTGTTCATCTACAACTCGCACCGCCCGCAGGGAGCCGGCACCCGGATCACCTTCGATGCGCCACGGCTGGCGGTCCGTGCCATCGCCGGCCGCTCCAACGTCGTGCTGGTGAACGTGAAGTCGAGCAGGATGCTCGGCAGCCCGGGGGTGGTGCGCGCGATCTTCTCGGTCTTCGAACGCTTCACGCTCTCGGTGGACGTCATCGCCACGTCCGAGGTGAGCGTGTCGGTGACGGTCGATGACGACCACCATCTCGATGCCGTGCTCACCGAGCTGCGCGCGTTCGGCGACGTCACGGTGGAGCGCGGTCGCGGCATCGTGGCGCTCGTCGGCTCGGGTCTCGGCGGCCACACGCCCACCATGGCGCGGGCGCTCGGCGCGCTCGGCGAGCTGCGTGTTCACATGTGCTCCTTGAGTGCCAGCGGGATCAACCTTACCGTCATCGTGGACGGCGACCAGGTGCACGAGGCGATGCGCCGCCTGCATCGGGCATTCTTCGAGGGGGAGTCATGAGCGCACTGCGCATTGCCATCATCGGCGACGGCAAGATGGGACGCATGGTGTCCGCGCTGGCCGCGGAGCAGGGCATCGGCGTGACGGCAGTCCTCGGCCGTGCCGCGGTGGCGCGCGAGGGCATCACCGCGGAGACGCTGCGAGGCGCCACCGTGGCCGTCGAGTTCACCGCGCCGGCGTCGGCGGCGGCCAACGTGCGCGCCTGCCTGGCCGCCGGTTGCGCGGTGGTGTGCGGCACCACCGGATGGGACGCGGAGCGCGCCACGGTCTTCCACGAGGTGCGCACACTCGGCGGGGCGCTGGTGTGGGCGCCCAACTTCTCGCTCGGCGTGCACCTGTTCACCAAGATCGTGGCCGAGGCGGCACGGCGCGCACGCGCGGCCGGCCTTGAGGTCCACCTGGTGGAGACGCACCACGCGGCCAAGAAGGACACGCCCTCGGGAACCGCCCGCTTGCTCGCCGAGACCGCAGAGCGGGCCTCGGGCGCGCGGGTACCCATCACGTCGGTGCGGGTGGGGCACGTGCCGGGCACGCACGAGCTCATTCTCGATGGTGCCTTCGAACAACTGCGCCTGGTGCACGAGTCCCGCGACCGGCGCGTCTTCGCGCTCGGCGCGCTGGTAGCCGCGCAGTGGGTCACCGGGCGCCGGGGCGTATTTTCGCTGGATGACGTGGTTTCGCCCGCTGGAGGCTCCTCGTGAGTGTGTCGCCGCTGCGCGGCGCGATCACGGCGCTGGTGACGCCCTTTCTCCCGGGCGGAGCGCTCGATGAGCCGGCGTTGCGCGCGCTGGTGGCGTGGCAGATCGCCGAGGGGATCGACGGGCTCGTTCCCGTGGGATCCACCGGCGAAGCGGCGACGCTGACGCTCGCCGAGCGCGTGCGCGTGGTGGCGATCACGGCCGAGGTGGTGGCAGGGCGCGTGCCGGTGATCGCCGGGGCCGGGGCCAACGACACCGCCGTCGCCATCGAGAACTCCCGCGCGCTCTCGGCGGCGGGCGCGACGCACCTGCTGCACGTTTCGCCGGCGTACAGCAAGCCGCCACAGCGCGGGCTCCTGGCGCATTTCCGCGCGGTGGCCGATGCGGCGCCCCGTCCGGTGGTGCTGTACAACGTGCCAGGACGAACGGCGAGCAACATGGAGGTCGACACGACGCTCGCGCTGGCCGAGCACGACAACATCGTGGCGATGAAGGAAGCGTCGGGCAACCTGGCGCAGATCGCCGAGATCATCCGCCGGCGGCCCGCCGGTTTTTCGGTGCTCTCCGGCGACGATCCACTCACGCTGGGCGTGATGATGCACGGCGGAGAGGGCATCATCTCCGTGGTGTCCAACGCCGCGCCGGCGTCGATGCGCGCGCTCGCCGCAGCGGCGGCAGCTGGCGACCTCGCGCGCGCGCGGGAGCTGCACGACCGACTTTCGCCGCTGTTCGCTGCGGCGTTCGTGGAGTCGAACCCCATTCCCATCAAGGCCGCCCTGGCCATGATGGGACGCATCGGCAATGTCCTGCGGCTCCCCCTCGTCCCACTCGAAGCACGTCACGAGCGTACGCTGCACGCTGCGCTCGTCGTGGCCGGAGTTCTCGCCGCATGAGCATCCTCGACACGAACGCCCTCGAACAGCGCTGCGAAGCGCTCTATGGGCTGCCCGACCACCGGCCCATGCCCGACGACGCGGAGGAGACGATCGACCTGCTGCTCACCGCGCTCGAGCAGGGGATCGTGCGTGCCGCCGCGAAGGGAGACGACGACGCGTGGGCGGCGGTGCCGTGGGTGAAGCGCGGCATCCTCGCCGGCTTTCGCGTGGGACGCGTGGTGGACCAGTCGGTGCTGGGTGACGCGCGCGTCAGCCGGCCGTTCACCTTCTTCGACAAGCACACGTATCCCACGCGGGCCCTGACGCTCGACGACGGCATTCGGGTGGTGCCGGGCGGATCGTCCATCCGGCGCGGCGCCTTCGTGGCTCGCGGCGTCGTCTGCATGCCGCCGATGTTCATCAACGTCGGGGCGCACGTGGGCGCCGGCACGATGATCGACTCGCACGCACTGATCGGATCGTGCGCGCAGGTGGGGGAACGCGTGCACATCAGCGCCGCGGCGCAGATTGGCGGCGTGCTGGAGCCGGTCAATGCGTCGCCGGTGGTGATCGAGGACGAGGTGGTGGTGGGCGGCAACTGCGGCGTCTATGAAGGCACCGTCGTGCGCGCGCGCGCCGTGCTGGCGGCCGGCGTGGTGCTGACGCGCGGCACGCCGGTGTACGACCTGGTGAACGAACGCGTCATCCGCGCCGTGCCGGGCGGCGTCCTGCAGATCCCGTCGAACGCCGTCGTCGTGCCGGGGGCGCGCCAGGTCGGTGGCGACTGGGGCAGGGGGCAGGGGATCTCGTTGCAGACCCCGATCATCGTGAAGTACCGCGACGAGAAGACCGACCTCGCGACGGCCCTCGAAGGGTGGCTGCGGTGATTGCGCGCGCGTCCCAACGCGCGAGGCGGCACGGCGCGGCCGGCGTGCGGCGGCGGCGGAGCGCGGCATGCGCGTAGCGGGCGTCGTGCGGGTTCCCGGAGACAAGTCGATCTCGCATCGCGCGCTGGTGCTCGGCGCGCTGGGGGATGGCCGGTCGCGCGTGCGCGGCGTGCTGCGCTCGCTCGACGTGCACAGCACCGCGGGGGTGCTGCGCGCGCTCGGGGTGGCCTTGCCGCCGCTGGCCGACGACATGGTCATCGACGGGGTCGGGTTGCGCGGGCTGCAGCCGCCGGGCGCGAATCTCGACTGCGGCAACAGCGGCACGACGGCCCGATTGCTGGCCGGCGTCGTGGCCGCGTCACCGCTCTCGGCGCGCTTCGTCGGGGACGAGAGCCTGAGCGCGCGCCCGATGGGGCGGGTGGCGCGACCGCTCACCGAGATGGGCGCGCGCTTCGACTTCGAGAGGCCGGGCGAAGGACTGCCGATGACGGTTCACGGCGCTCGCCTGCGCGGGCTGACGTGGCGCGCCGAGACGGCCAGCGCGCAGGTGAAGAGCGCCATCCTGCTGGCCGGGCTCGTGGCCGACGTGCCGGTGGAGGTGCACGAGCCGGTGGCGACGCGCGATCACACCGAGCGCATGCTCGTGGCGCGCGGCGTCGATGTCCGCGCCGAGGCCGGCGCCGTGACGCTGATCCCGCGGGCGCGGCTGCATGCCGCCGACCAGGCGGTGCCCGGCGATCCGTCGTCGGCGGCATTCTTTGCAGCGCTGGCCGCGCTGTCCGACGCCGGAGAACTCGCGCTCGACGACGTCTGCATCAACCCGTCGCGTGTCGGCGCCTTCCGCGTGCTGCGCCGCATGGGAGCGCGGCTATCATATGAAGGGACGCGAACGGACGGTGGCGAGGAAGTGGCGCGGGTGGTGGTGGCTCCGGGAAGCCTGCGGGGCACCGAAATCGGTGGCGCCGAGGTGCCGTCACTCATCGACGAACTTCCCATCCTCGCCTGCGTCGCCGCCTGTGCCGATGGCGAGACGCGCGTCACCGGCGCGCGCGAGTTGCGAGTGAAGGAAAGCGATCGCATCAAGGCCATCGTCGGCAACCTGCGCGCGGTGGGCGCCGATGCCGAGGAGTTGGAGGACGGCTTCGTGGTGCGCGGCACGGGGCGCCGGCCGTTCAGCGGCCGGGTGACGACGCACGGTGATCACCGGATTGCGATGGCCTTCGGCGTGCTCGGGGCGATTCCCGGCAGTGCGATCGACATCGACGACCGCTCATGCGCCGCGGTGTCGTTTCCGACATTCTGGGAGGAGCTGACGCGTGTCGCCGTTTGAGGGAACGCCACTGGTGGTGACGATCGACGGCCCGGCCGCCTCGGGAAAGTCGAGCACGGCCAGGCAGGTGGCGACGCGGCTCGGCGTCCGGCACGTGGACAGCGGGTCGCTGTACCGCGCGGTGACGGCGGCGCGCCTGCAACTCGGCGATCCTTCCGAGCTGTGGACCGAGCGGTCGGTGCTCGAGGCAGCCCAGCGCGTAACGCTCGTTCCGGGCGAGACCACGTTCGAACCGCGGCTGGACGGTGCGGAGTGCGAATCGGAAATCCGCGGTGAGGCCGTGACGGGTGTCGTGAGCCTGGTGGCCCAGATGACGCACGTGCGCGCCTGGGTGAATGCGACCGTGCGGGCGACGTCGGCGGCTCACGAGATCGTGGTGGACGGCCGGGACATGGGGACGGCGGTCTTCCCGGACGCGCGTCTGAAGGTCTGGCTGGTGGCGGCTCCCGAGGAACGGGCCCGCCGTCGGGTGCTGCAGCGCACCGGGCGCGAGCCGACCGCCGTGGAACTGGCCGCGGAGACCGCCGAACTGGAGGCCCGTGACCGACACGATCGCGAGCAGACGCAGCCCGCGCCCGATGCCGTCTGGATCGACACCACGGGGATCAGCCAGGACGAGCAGGTGCGGCAGGTGGTGGCGCTGGCGGAAGAGCGGAGATAGCAGCAGGCGGTGGGCGGCTGGTGGCTGGCGGCTGGCGGCTGGTGGCTGGTGGCTGGCGGTGGGCTATTGACCGCCAACTGTCTACCGCCAACGGGTAGTGGGCCAGTTTGCTTCCCTCGCCATGTACCGCCTTGCCGAGCGCCGCCGCAGGACACTCCGAACGCACGAACGCCCCCGCTGCATACGAGGGCGTTGGTGGACTGACCCGTTTAGCTAGCTCCGATCAACGGGCCAGCCCGCGAGTCTCCTGTTGTGCCGCTGCACTGCGATTCCCCTGCCCGGGACACCGGGTAGCCTATGTGACTCTTGAGTGTGGAAAGATACTCGGTTTCCGGGCAGGGTCAATCGTGGCGGGGGTGCCGTGCAGGCCGTAGCGCGCTATTCGTCGCCCCCGCGCACCCGTCCGCTATCTCGGTGGCCGGGGAAGCCGTACGTTCCGACTCGACTTCTTCAGGTGAGGCGGGACGTGACGATTGGCGTAGCTACGATGGCATCAAATGGCGTGATCGTCTGTGCGGCAGATCGAATGTTGACCCGAGGGGCGGCACAGACAGAACCGGAATCACCCAAAATCTATCATTTCAATCCCGGCCATCCCGTCACGGTTATGTGGGCGGGGTCGGCCTCGGTCTTCGCTGAGGTCGCGCAGAGCTATCTCGCCCGCGCCAAGGGTGCCCACCCGCCACACGCCACTGTGAGTGATGCCGTCAAGTCCTTTTGTTCCTGCTTCGCCGAATATGTGGGGCTACGGGCCGAGCGCGAAATACTCACGAAAATCGGTCTCACTCGCGCTGATCTTGTCGGCAGCAAGGTCTCCTATCGTCGTGCTGGGCAACTACTGGGTCTTGTGTTTGGTTACGAACTCGACGTGCCGGATCAAGTGGAGACGATCTTCGCGGGGCACGATACAGCGGGGTCGCATATCTGGCGAACATTCAATGCGACTCCGGTTTGTTGCGATGTTGAGGGCTTCGCCGCAATCGGCATTGGGGCCGAGCACGCTGTTTCGCACTTGGGATTCAGTGGGCAGACCCCGAACACGGACATTCTAGCCGCAACGGTTGGCGCGTATTTCGCCAAACGTCGCGCAGAGACGGCTCCCGGCGTTGGCCGCGTCGTCGATATGGCGCTCCGGGTGCCCGGCAGGGAGCCTATTCAACTGGCAGACAACACGCCTTTCGTCCGCGCGCTTGAAACCGCGTATGGCGCATTCGCCGAGGCCGAACGCGCGAACCTCAAGGACGCGGCTATGCGGGCGACGGTCGAGATTCAGGCCATTTTGCCTACGCCGCCAGCGCCACCGGATACGCCAGCGCCAGAACCTCCTCCAATGTCCAGCGATGGTTCGTAACGCCTGCCGCCATCGCCGGGGTCATGTGGATGCCCCGATTGGCCCGCGTCAACGTTTGATGCGAGCGGCAGAAGTTGTAGTGCATCATGGACAGCGCGAACGAGTGCCCGTGATTCTCGACCTTCTTGCTGAAGGCGTTGGTCAGGCGCGTATAGCGCCGGTTCTGCATCCGGATTGTGAGGTTGTGCCGTTCGGCGTAGCTGGTGGAAATGAGCGATTCGACGGGGTTCCCCATGATCGGCACCCGGAGCGCCCCCGTGCAGACCGGCGGGCTGTAGCGTCGGGCCGCGCCCTTGTCCTCTGGCGCACCGAAGGTCTTGACCAACTGCGCGTAATCGGCCCCATCCCAACCAAAGGCATTCTCCACCGCCGACAGATACCAGTTGAGGCCGTCGGTTGTCAGTTGGATACGCCCGGCCATCCGGCTGGCCACATCGAGCATGAACACCCGGGCGGCTTCGGCATTGCGGGGGCCAACCAGCCAGCACGGAATCAGCTTGGTATCGGCACAAATGGCCGTCCACGTCCAGACATCGCCCTTGATGCAGGTGCCCCGCAAATGCGGCTCGGTGTTCGCCATCTTCGCGCCGACGAACGACCAAATCTCATCGGCTTCCAGCCGCTTGCATGGCAGGTTGACCAATACCCGACGCTGGTAGTCGAGACACGCCGTCCCGACGTCAGCCAAGAGCTTCAGGACGGTGCCCTTGGCGGCTCCGGCGATCCGGCCAGCGGCGCGCACCGATGCGCCTTCCACCAGAGCGGCAAGGATCGCCGCGCGACGTTCCGTAGTGAGGTGGTTCATGGGCACTAATATGCGTGCCCGGGCAAGCATTGTCAATAGCCCAGAAGCAGAAACGCCGCCCTTCTTACATGGGGACGGCGTGACGGATGACACGGCGGGCATACAGTGGTATTTCGATCACGATGCGCCGCTTCCCCGGGTTTCGGGGGGCTATGCGGTGCGCGGCGAAAGTCTACGACTTTCGCCGGGCGTCGGGTTTGCGATGATTCCCGACACCCGCGCTAAATCCTTGGCACTTCCAGCAGGTGAAGGCGTACCCTGCCAACAACTCAATCCTCACGCCCGGCCTAAGTAATGCGTCGCAATGCGGACAGTATAGATCGTAGTTACCGCGTTGCGCCGGGTCGGTCGGTGCGTCCAGCGGCCCCCGGGTGCGCACATCAAGGCGGGCTGGTGGAGTGTCCGACGGCGGAACGACGACCTTCTGATGAGGCGGATTCTTACTCGGCATCTGTCCCCCATCGTGTTTCAGCGGCCTTCCGTGCGATTGCACTCCGCTCCTTGGCCGACAAGACAGCGGCACGGGCTATTCCCCCCTTGGACGCCCCCAGCTTCCCAAGGGCGACGGCGGCAGGGTTCTTCTTTCGGGGCTTCTCAGCTTCCCCCGTGGCAATCCGGGCCACGCGGACGGCATTCGCATTCACGTCAGCGGGCGTCTTCCTTGGGCGCGTAGGCATACCGCAATGTACCACCCCGTGACCGCACATCAAGAGATTCACCCCTCCCCCATCGGCGCAAACTGACCCACTACCCGCCAACGGCCAACTATTGCTCCCTCGTACCATACTGCTTATAATTCATGGCTCTGGTCAAATGGCCGGACCCGGGACCTCGACGGCCTTTGCGCTCTCGTCTCCCGGCACACACCACCCCGCATCCTCGCGCGCGGCGAGCCGCAACCTTCCGCGTCCAGGCAGACGAATGTCGACCGAAATTGCCACCCCCGAAACTGCCGTCCCCGAGCTCGTCACTCCGCATATGATCGAGCGGGACAAGCGCATGGCCCAGAAGGCCCAGCTGCGCCCGCTCATCAACCGCCGTCCGGAATTGTACGAGGAGGACGAATACACGTCCGCCGACTACGAGGCGATGCTGGAGATGTACAACGGCACGCTCGCTTCCATAGAAGAAGGCGAGATCGTCAAGTCCGTGGTGCTCGAGATCCGCGACAACCTCGTGGTCCTCGACATCGGCTTCAAGTCGGAAGGCTCGATCCCGCTCGAAGAATTCAAGGACATGCCCGACCTGAAGGTCGGCGATGAAGTCGAAGTGCTGCTCGAGCACCTCGAGGACCAGGAAGGCTCCGTCGTGCTGTCCAAGAAGAAAGCCGACTTCATGCGCGTGTGGGAGAAGATCCGCGTCGCCTACGAAAGCGACCAGGGCGTCGAGGGGACGCTCGTCAAGAAGATCAAGGGCGGCGTGGTCGTCGACCTCATGGGCGTCGACGCGTTCCTTCCCGGCTCGCAGATCGCGCTGCGCCGCGTGCCGAACATCGACGAGCTGCTGGGCCAGAAGTACGAGTTCAAGATCATCAAGCTCAACAAGCGCCGCCGCAACATCGTCGTCTCGCGCCGCGTGATCCTCGAGTCCGAGCGCGCCGGCAAGCGCGAGAAGCTGATGAAGGAGCTGCAGAAGGACCAGGTGCGGAAGGGCGTGGTCAAGAACATCACGGACTTCGGCGCCTTCATCGACCTCGGCGGCGTGGACGGCCTGTTGCACATCACCGACATGTCGTGGGGCCGCATCCAGCACCCGAGCGAGATGGTGCAGATCGGGGCGGAACTGGAAATCAAGGTCCTGGACATCGACTGGGAGCGCGAGCGCATTTCGCTCGGCCTCAAGCAGCTCCAGGCCTACCCGTGGAAGGACGTGGCCGCCAAGTACCCGGTCGGCACACGCGTCTCGGGCAAGGTGGTCTCGATCACGAACTACGGCGCCTTCATCGAGCTCGAGCCGGGCATCGAGGGGCTGGTGCACATCAGCGAGATGAGCTGGACGCGCAACGTCCGTCATCCGTCGAAGCTCGTCTCGATCGGCGAAGCCATCGAGGCGGTGGTGCTCAAGGTCGATCCGAGCGAGGAGAAGATCTCGCTGGGCATGAAGCAGACCGAGCAGGATCCGTGGATGGTGCTGCCGCTCAAGTACCCGGTGGGCACGCGCCTCAACGGCAAGGTCCGCAACCTGACGTCGTTCGGCGCGTTCGTCGAGATCGAGCCGGGCATCGACGGCCTCATCCACATCTCCGACATGAGCTGGACCAAGCGCGTCCAGCACCCGTCGGAAGTCGTCAAGAAGGGCGACGCGGTGGACGTGGTGATCCTGAACATCGACAGCGACAACAAGCGCATCTCGCTCGGCCTCAAGCAGGCCGAGGAAGATCCGTGGCTCAAGATCGGCGAGACCTACCCGGTCGGCACCGAGCTGAAGGGCCACGTGGTGCGCCTGATGGAGAAGGGCGTGGTCGTCGACGTCGGCAACGACATCGAGGGCTTCGTGCCGATCTCGCAGCTCAACAGCACCGGTACGTCGATCCAGAGCCCGGCGGAGATCGCCTGGGAGAAGATGGCGCTCGACCTGCGCGTGCTCGAGGTCGATCCCATCCATCGCCGCATCGTGCTGGCCGTCACGAGCATTCCGGAAGGGCAGGAACGCCCCGCCGAGCCGTCCAAGGTGCACACCGAGGAAGGCGACGCGCTCCCGGAGATTCCGGCCGACCTGTCGGCGGTGATCGAAGAGATCGACGAGGCGTAAGCTTCCGAGGCTAACGAAGCACCCCGCCCGGCTTCTGCCGGGCGGGGTGCTTCGTTTCCGGGAGGAGTGCGGGGTGGAAGGGTTCTGGTGCGGAGTGGTGAGTGGAGGTCGAGGGCGAGGCAGGGGCCCCCGCACTCACCCTCAACCTCCACTCGTCCCCCACCACCAGAACCCTTCCACCCCGAAACCC
>JBBTFF010000078.1:39450-42834 GCA_038041995.1 Gemmatimonadota bacterium
ACCCGCCCCCCTCACGATCCGCTAGGCCCCGATCCCTCCCACCCCGAACCCCTCACCCAGACAGCCTTCCGTCCGCGCCCTCCATGCCATAGCCTGTACGCCCATGCGTCGTTCCCTGATCGTCGCCGCCGCGCTCGCCGCGGCCTGCTATTCGCCAAACCTGCTCGTTAACCCCGCTGGGTTCGCTCCGTCACCGACGGCCGCGCCCGACGCCCCCGACCCGTCGAAGCCCGGATCCTTCTCGGTGCGGCGGCTCTACTACGGAAGCGGGACAGACAAGCGACGGCGCGAGTACCGCGACTCGGTGACCTTGCGCACCGGGGTGGTGAATGCAACGCCGTTCATTCGGGGCGCCGACCCCAAGCTGCTGAAGGAGCGATGGGCCTACTGGGGCTTCGACGCCAAGCGCCTGCCGGTGAACGGGCGGGTCTGGTATCCCGAGGGACCCGGGCCGTTTCCGCTGGTGCTGGTCGTGCACGGCAACCACAACATGCGGCAGTTCTCCGACCCGGGGTACGCGTACCTCGGCGAGCTGCTGGCGAGCCGCGGGTACATCCTGGCGTCGGTGGACGAGAACTTCCTGAACGGCAACCTGCGCACCGAGAATGACGCGCGAGGGTGGATGCTGCTGCAGCACCTGGTGGCCTGGAGGCGCTTCAACGCCGACAGCGCGTCGCCGCTGCGCGGCAAGGTGGACCTGTCGCGCATCGCGCTCATGGGACACTCGCGCGGGGGCGAAGCCGTGGCCGTCGCCGCGGCGTTCAATCGCCTGTCGCGATATCCCGACGACGCGCGTGTCACCTTCGACTTCGGGTTCGACATCCGGACGCTGGTGGCCATCGCGCCCGTGGACGGACAGTACCGGCCCGCCGACCAGGGGACGCCGCTCACCGACGTCAACTACCTGGTGCTGCACGGCGCGCACGACTCGGATGTCTCGACGTTCATGGGGCAGCGTCAGTACCAGCGCGTCCGCCTCACCCAGCCCGGACCGTGGCGCAAGGCGGCCATCTACATCTACCGGGCCAATCACGGCCAGTTCAACACGGTGTGGGGCTCGAGCGACGTCGGCCCGGAGCGGGGGCTCTTCCTCAACAAGAAGACCCTGCTGAGCGGTGACGAACAGCGGCAGGCCGGCAAGGTGTTCATCAGCGCCTTTCTCGACCTCACGCTGAAGAACGCCTCGGCGTTCGAGCCGGTGTTTCGCGACGCGCGCCGGGCGGGCGCGTGGCTGCCGCGCACAATTTTCCTCACCCGCTACGAGGATCAGTCCACGCGCCGGCTGGCCGCCTTCGAGGAAGACGTCGACGTGACCAGCGGCACGGTGGCTGGCGTGCGCATCGAGGGTGCGGGACTCACGGCGTGGCGCGAGCTGGCGCTCACCATGCGGGCGCGCGGCCTGCAGTCGTACGAGAACCATGCAGTGCGCGTGGGCTGGGCGCGTCGCCGGGGTACCGCTGCGGCCTCCCACTACGAACTGCGGTGGCCCGATGCCGTGGCCGGCCAGCTGGCACTCGACTCACGAGTGGCGCTGGTCTTTGAAGCGGAGGGCGAGTCGGACAAGCCGCGTGCGCTCGCCGCCGCCGACACGGCACCGGCGACCGGCAAGATGCCGCGCGCGTCACGCCTCGATTGGCTTCCGGCGTGGCTCAGGCGATCGAGCGCCGACTCGGCAAAGGCGGATTCCAGCGCTGCAGGCGGCCGGGACAGCGTGTCGAAGTCGCGCCGCGGAAAGGCGCGTGCGCCGAGCGACTCGGCCGCTGCGCTCGACTTCCGGGTGGAGCTGGAGACGTCGGACGGACTGAAAGCCTCGGTGACGCTGGCCGAACTCTCGCCGCTGCCGCCGCCGCTGAAGATCCGCCTGTACAAGTGGGCGCGCATCGAGAAGCGCTGGCGCGACGGCGGTCGCGAGTTCGACCAGGTGCTGACCCGGTATGCCGTACCGCTCGACGCGCTGGAGCGCGCCACGCCGGGCTTCGAGGCCTCGAAGATCCGCGTGGTACGCTTCGTCTTCGACCGGACGCCGGCGGGAAGCGTGCTGCTCGACGGCATCGGGTTCGAGCGCGTGACGAGCCCGTAGGCGCCGGCGCCCCGCAGGAGATCCCGCCGGCGACATCCCGCCGGCTATCCCGCGCGTTTGTTTTGAAGGATGAGCATGCGCGAAAAACTCGACCTCCTCGAGCGCCGGCGCGCCGAGTCGGAACTTGGTGGCGGCGCCGAGCGCCTGAAGACCCAGCACGACAAGGGCAAGCTGTCGGCGCGTGAGCGTCTCGACGTCCTGCTCGACGACGGCAGCTTCACCGAACTCGACCGCTTCGTGGTGCACCGGTCCTCGGACTTCGGCCTCGACCAGCAGCACTTCTACGGCGATGGCGTCGTCACCGGTTCCGGTCGCATCGACGGACGCCTGGTGTACGTCTTCTCGCAGGACTTCACGGTCTTCGGCGGCTCGCTGAGCGAGGCGTACGCCGAGAAGATCTGCAAGGTCATGGACCTGGCGGTGCGCAACGGCGCCCCGGTGATCGGGCTGAACGACTCGGGCGGCGCGCGCATCCAGGAGGGCGTCGTGTCGCTGGGCGGCTACGCCGAGATCTTCCTGCGCAACACGATGGCATCGGGCGTGGTGCCGCAGATCTCGGCGATCCTCGGCCCGTGCGCCGGCGGGGCGGTGTACTCGCCGGCGATCACCGACTTCGTGTTCATGACGCGGCACACGAGCTACATGTTCGTGACCGGACCGAACGTCGTGAAGACGGTGACGCACGAGGACGTGACGATGGAGGCGCTGGGCGGCGCCGACGCGCACGGCAGCACGTCGGGCGTGTCGCACTTCACCTGCGACTCGGAACTGGCGTGCCTGCAGCGCATCCGCGACCTGCTGCGGTTCCTGCCGTCGAACAACGTGGAACCGCCGCCGCGCGGGACGTCCACCGACCCGCGCGACCGCCGCGAGGAGTCGCTGCTGGACGTCGTGCCCGACGATCCGAGCAAGCCGTACGACATGCACGAGGTCATCTCGCGCGTCGTCGACGACGGCGAGTTCCTGGAGGTGCACAAGGACTTCGCCGGCAACATCCTGTGCGGCTTCGCGCATCTGGGCGGTTTCAGCGTCGGCATCGTCGCCAACCAGCCCGCCGTGCTCGCCGGCGTGCTGGACATCAGTGCCAGCACCAAGGCCGCGCGGTTCATCCGCTTCTGCGACGCGTTCAACGTGCCGGTGGTGACCTTCGAGGACGTGCCGGGCTTCCTGCCGGGGGTGGCACAGGAGCACGGCGGCATCATCCGGCACGGCGCCAAGCTGCTGTACGCGTACTGCGAGGCCACGGTGCCCAAGATCACGGTCATCACCCGCAAGGCCTACGGTGGCGCGTACGACGTGATGAG
>JBBTFF010000079.1:0-12799 GCA_038041995.1 Gemmatimonadota bacterium
CACGCCCAGCACCCACCAGTCGTCGGACGCGGTTTCCACGCCCTCGATGATGCCGTCGCTCGCGTGCGCGGTGGCGCGCAGCATTTCGGCGAGTCGGTCGACGGCCTGGTGGTGGAGCGAATTGGCCTCGATGTGCGTGGTGCCGAGCGCCGCGGCCAGGCGCGATCCGGCCTGTATGGTGACGCCGTGCACACGCTGGTCGGCCGCGTCGGCGCGCGCGTGCCGGATGACGCTGGGACGCTCGGATGGCAGGTCCTGCACCAGCGTGCCGCCGAGCGCGACGTTCAGCGACTGGATGCCGCGGCAGATGGCGAGGAGCGGGCGCCGCGCGTCCCGTGCGGCGATGACCAGGGCACGCTCGGTGGCGTCGCGTCCGGTGTGCGGCGGCTCGGTGGCCGGGTGGCGTGGCGCACCGTAGCTCGCGGGGTCGACGTCCTCGCCGCCGGAGAGCACGATGCCCGCTACTCCGGCGACGAGAGCGCGCGCGTCGTCGTCGTCCAGGCTGGGCGGGACGATGAGCGGCACGAGGCCTGCGGCCTGCAGGGCGCGCACGTACGCGTCATTCACGCGCACGCGTGTGGGGTGGCCGGGGCCTTCTGGCGGCGCCGAGGTGGCGGAAAGGGCGACGAGGGGGCGGGGCATTAGTCGGAACCGGCGCGGGGAAGTATCGTAATGTTAGGGATGGCGCGCCCGGTATGCACGGCGCGCGCGTGCGGTCAACCACTTTCCCGTACTCTCGTGTTCGAATCGCTGCGATCCACCATTGATGACTTGCTGGGCGGCCGCGTCCACCCGGGCGACCGCCGCGCCGTGATCAACGGCATGAAACAGGCGCTGGTGCTGGCGAAACTGGGGGTCGAAGATCTCGAGCAGGGCGTCACGGTCACGCGCCGCAAGCTCGACGCCGAGCGACTGGGGCTGGAAACGGCCGTCCGCCGCAAGGGACTGGCGGCCGGCATCGAGGACGCCGAGACCGTGGCGATCGCCGGGAAGTTCGAGGCACAGCACGCCGAGCGCATTGCGGTGCTGGAGCGGAAGCTCGAGGCGCAGGAAGCGGAGGCGGCGCTGGCGCGCCGCGACTACGACGAGATGCTCGTGCAACTCAAGGCAGCGTCGGCCGGGGCGGGAAGCGTGGGCGCCGGCGCGGCGCCGGCGGGGACGACGCACGGACCGACCGACGAGGAACTCGGGCTGCCCGACGACGCGAAGCTGCGCGAAGAACTCGACTCGATGCGGCGCGCCCGCGCGCGCGAGGAGAAGGACGCCGAGGCGACCGTCCGGCTCGAGGAACTGAAACGCCGGATGGGGCAGGAGTAACCGGCGGGCCAAATGCAGAGGCGCCGGGGTTCGGACGTTTGACGAATGGCTTCCGAGCGGCTACATAAGGCCATCCGCGCGTGCCCGGATTTCGGGCCGGCGGCCATGTCACGAATCAACGCCCTTCCCATTTCTGGAGAAGACGCATGAGTGGTGCAGCCGACACGAACCGGGACGGCACGTCCATCCCCGAGTTCAAGCAGATGATGGGGCATCCGCGGCCCCTGTGGATGCTGTTCATGTCCGAGTTCTGGGAGCGCTTCGCGTTCTACGGAATTCGGTGGGCGCTGGTCTTGTACATCGTGGCGCAGTTCCACGGCGGCTCGGCCACCGGGCAGGCCGAGGCAAACCTGACCTATGGGTCGTACCTCGCGCTCGTGTACGCCGTGGCGATCTTCGGCGGGTACGTCGCCGACAAGGTGATCGGCTACCAGCGGTCGATCCTGACGGGCGCCGTCTTCATGGCGACCGGCCTGTTCCTGATCACGCTACCCGACCCGACGATCTTCAAGCTCGGATTGTCCACCATTGTCGTGGGCAACGGGTTGTTCAAGCCGAACATCTCGACGATCGTCGGCAAGTGCTACTCGGCGGGCGACGAGCGCCGCGACTCGGGCTTCACGATCTTCTACATGGGCATCAACGCGGGTGCGTTCCTTTCCCCACTGCTCACGAGTTGGCTGGCGCAGTCGGTGTTCGGCACTGATGGAATGCCGGCGTACAAGGTTGTCTTCCTGACCGCCGGCATCGGCATGCTGATCAGCCTCGTCTGGTTCTACGTGGGCCGCCGTCAGCTGCAGGGCATCGGCGCGCCGCTGGCGGACCAGCAGAACCGGATGCGCGTGATCTACGTGGCGGCGGGCGGCATGCTCTCCGTGCCGGTGGTGTTCACGCTTCTCGCCGTGGGCGCGACGTACCTGCAGTGGGTGCTCTCGGCGATGTTCGTCGGCCTGTCGGTGATGCTGATGATTGAGGGCATTCGCGAGGGGGCGGTGGCGCGCGACAAGACCATCGCGATGCTGCTGATCTTCGTGTTCAACATCATGTTCTGGATGTTCTTCGAGCAGGCGGGGAGCTCGTTCACCTTCCTGGCCGACCAGATCGTGAACCGGCAGTTCGGCAGCTGGACCTTCCCGACGGGTTGGTTCCAGAGCGTGAACGCGGTGGCGATCATCATCTTCGCGCCAATCGTGGCGTGGGTCTGGGTGGCGCTCGCCAAGGTGAAGGCCAATCCGTCCATTCCGCGGAAGTTCGGCCTCGGCCTCATCTTCAACGGCCTGGCGTTCCTGCTGCTGATGTACGCGCTCTCCAGCCTCGTCAGTCCAGTCGACAACAAGATCCCGTTCTGGACGCTGGTCACCGTGTATCTCATCCAGTCGGTGGGCGAGCTCTGCCTGTCGCCGATCGGCCTCTCGATGGTGACCAAGCTGGCGCCGGTGAAGCTCGTCGGGCTCGGCATGGGTGGCTGGTTCCTCTCGACGGGCATCGGGAACAACCTGTCGGGGATCTTCGCCAGCGAAGTGAGCGGCGAGAGCGGCATGACGACGACGTCAGCGCTGAGCGGCTACACGTTCGGCTTCTGGGCGCTGTCGGCTGCGGGCCTGATACTCCTGCTCGCGGCGCCGAGGGTCCAGAAGCTGATGCATGGGGTGAAATAGGCGATGGACGGCAGTTGATGGCTGCAGTTGGTAGTTGATCGTTGATAGTCGATAGACAGGAGCAGGCGGTCCGCGCCGCGGTTGCTCCTGATGAAGACGGCGGCCTTGGGGCCGCCGTGTTCATTTCACCACGGCATGCGGGGAATGGCGGCGAGCAGCGACTTCGTATGCGGCGCCGAGGGCGCGTCGAAGAGCGTGCGGGTGGGCGCACACTCGACGATGCGGCCCCCCTGCATGACGGCCACGCGCGACGCGATGCGCTCGACCACGGCAAGGTCGTGGGCGATGAACAGGTAAGTCAGGGCGCGTTCGGCCTGCAGCACGGCTAGGAGATCGAGGATCTGCGCCCGCACGATGACGTCGAGTGCCGAGACGGCCTCGTCGAGCACGAGGAAGTCCGGCTCGACGGCGAGCGCGCGCGCAATGGCGATGCGCTGACGCTCTCCGCCGGAGAACTCGCCGGGGTGTCGCGCGGCGTCCGGCGCCGAGAGTCCGACTTCGCCGAGGAGGCGTGCGACGCGCGCGTCGGCGTCGGCGCCCGCGGTGATCCGGTGAATGTCGATGCCCTCGCGGACGATGCAACCCACGCTCATGCGCGGGTCAAGCGACGCCTTGGGATCCTGGAAGACCACCTGCACGCGGCGTCGCATGCGCCGCAACTGCTCGCCCGTGAGCGCGAGAACATCGGTGCCGTCAAACGACACCGAGCCGGCCACCGGGTCGACGAGCCGCAGGATGGCGCGCCCCAGGCTTGTCTTGCCGCTCCCCGACTCGCCAACCAGTGCCAGCGTCTCGCCGCGGTGGATCTCGAGTGAAACGCCGTCGACCGCCCGCACGCGGCCACCCGGCGAGGGGTATTCGACCACAAGATCGCGGACGGTGACCAGTGCGCTTGCCGGTGCGCTCATGCGCGTGCCCCGATGCGCGAAACGGCGCCAACGAGCGCGGTCGTCAGCGGATGCCGCGGCGCGGTGAATACCTGCCTGGTCGGCGCATCCTCGACAATGCGCCCTTCATGCATGACGAGCGTTCGGCGACAGGTGCCGGCGACGACGCCCAGGTCGTGGCTGACGAGCAGCAGCGCCATGCCGATCTCGCGCTGCTGCTCGCGCAGCAACTCGAGCACCTGCCCCTGCACCGTGACGTCGAGTGCCGAGGTGGGTTCGTCGGCGATCAGCAGTGCGGGCTCGAGCAGCAGCGCCATGGCCAGCAGCACGCGCTGGCGCTCGCCGCCGGACAGCTGGTGCGGCAGGCGCCGCGCGCGCTCGTCGGGTTCGGCGAGCCCGACGCGGCCGAGCATGGTCACGGCATCGCGCAGGGCGCGCCGCGCGTCGCGCTGTCCGTGCGCGGTGGCCATCTCGGCAACCTGCGCGCCCACGCGCTGCCTCGGGTTGAGCGCGGTGAACGGTTCCTGGAAAACCATCGAAAGCCGGCGGCCGCGCAGGTCGCGTCGCGCGCGGTCGTCGAGTGACAGCACGTCTCGACCCTCGAATGCCACCCGGCCGCTGGCACGCAGCCCGGGCGGCAGCAGGCCGATGAGTGCGAGCGCGAGCGACGTCTTGCCGCCGCCGCTTGCTCCGACAATTCCCACGGTGTCGCCCGGCGCCACGTCGAACGAGACGCCGGCCAGTACTGCGCGCGCCGCACCGTGCGTGATGTCGATGCGCAGGTCGGTGACCGAGAGCAGCGGGGTCACGATGCCTGTTCCTCGCCGGCGATGGCGGCGCGCAGCCGATCGGCGAGCACCAGCGCTGCGCCCACGGTGCAGGTGATGGCGGCGACGGGAAAGACGACCAGCCACCACGCGGACGTGAGGTAATCGGCGCCGTCGAGCAGGATGTTGCCCCAGCTGGGAAGGGGTGGTTGCACGCCCAGTCCCACGAAGCTCAGGGCCGCCTCGAGAGGTACGACCGCGGCGAGCGCGAGCGCGGCGGCCACGGCCACCTGCGGCGCGACCGCCGGCAGGAGGTGCTGCCACGTAATGCGCCATTTCGTGGCGCCCAGCGCGCGGGCCGCGAGCACGTACTCGCGCTGCAGGTTATCGCGCAGTTCGGCGCGCACGATGCGCGCGGTGGTCAGCCAGCCGGTGCCGCCGAGCAGCACGACGAGCCACCACGGGGAGAGTGCGCCGAACGTGGCGACGAGTGCGACGACGATGAGCAGGCGCGGCACCGCGATCAGGACGTCGACCAGCCCCGAGACGAAGGAATCAACCCAACCACCGACCACCGCGGCCAGCGCGCCCAGCGCCGTGCCCAGCGTGGCCGCGAGCAACATGGAGCCGGCCGCGACCCCGAGCGAAACGCGCGCTCCGTGCAGAAGCCGGCTGAGCACGTCACGGGAATACGGATCGGTGCCCATCAGGTGCTGCCACGACGGGGGGACGAGTCGCAGGGTGACCGGGTCGGGCTGGAGTGTGGGGTCGTAGCCGGAGATCCACGGCGCGAGCAGCGCGGCCAGTGAAGCGCAGGCGAGCACCGCCGCCGCGGCACGCGCCGGCCGGTCGTCGAGCAGTCGCCGCCACGTACGGGCGGCCACCTAGGAGGTCCGCACGCGGCGCGGCGCCACGAGTTCGGCCACGATATCAGTGAGTGTGCGGGCCACGACGGCCATGAGCGTGGCGAGCAGCGTTGCAGCGAGGATGAGCGGGTAGTCGCGCGCCAGCAGCGCGTCGAACAGCGTCAGCCCCATGCCCGGCCAGCCGAAGATCTTCTCGATGAGCACCGCGCCGCCCACCAGCGACGGAAGGGCGAGACCGAGCAGCGCGAGCACGGGGCCGATGGCGTTGGGCAGCGCGTGGCGCCAGAGCACCGCCCACTCGCCGAGCCCCTTGGAGCGCGCCGTGCGAATGAAGTCCTCCGAAAGCACGCCGAGCAGCGCGGCACGCTGGTGCCGTGCGACGCGCGCCGCCACCGAGATGGCGAGCACGCCGGCGGGAAGCGCGAGATGCCACAGGTGATCGAACAGGCGTTCCCACATGGGCCACGCGGCCACGTCGCCTTCGCTGACGAGGCCGGCCACGGGAAAGAGGCGCCAGCGCGCGCCGAGCCACGTCATGGCGAGCAGTCCGAGCAGGAACTCGGGCATCGCCACACCACCCAGCGTCAGCGCACCGAGCACGCGGTCAGGCCACCGGCCGCGATGTCGTGCCTGCAGCAGGCCGATGAGGACGCCCAGTGCAAACCCCAGCGCGAGCGCGACACCCACCAGCAGCAAGGTGCGCGGGATGGCATCGGCGAGCACGGCGGAGACGGCGCGATGCTGCGATGGCGCGTAGCCCAGTTGACCGTGAGCCAATGCGCCGGCCCATCGCGTGAAGCGCTCCGTCGGCGGAAGGTCGAAGCCGTACCGTGCGCGCCACTCGGCGCGCACGCCCGGGGGAACATCGGTGCCGTCGAGAGACGCCGCGAACGGATCGCCCGGTGCGTACTGCAGCAGGACGAAGACCGACGTTGCGACGACTGCACAGACGGCGGCGGCCTGGAGGAGCCTGGTGAGGATGAGGCGGGTCACGCCTCAGGGTGTGGATGCGGCGCGGCGATCACGCGGCAGACGCTGGGACGGATCGATGGACCAATTGACCACGCCCGACCACCACGCATCGGGCCGGAGCGTGCCCACGTTCAGGCGGCGATGCACGCCGGCGAACATGCGCGGCTCGTATAGCCAGATGGCGGGCGCGTCGTCGATCGCCGCCTGGTACGCGACGCGGAACTGCGCGCGGACCGCGTCCGTGCTGGTGGCGGCGAGCGCGCTGTCCACGTGCACATCGAAAGTCGCGTTGCTCCAGCGCCCCGAGTTCTGTGCGCCGCGTCCTGGGGCGGGAGAGCCCCAGACATCGCGAACGCCGCGCGGACTGGGCGTGGTGCGCATTCCTCCCATCAGCGCATCGAAGCTGCCGCGCTGCGCCTTGTCGAGGAATGCGTTGAAGTCGACCTGCTCCAGCGATACCCTGGCGCCAGCGCTCTTGAACTGCGCCTGCAGCAGCACCGCCGCAGCCTGCCGCGGGCGGCTGGACGCCGGCACGAGGATGGAAAACGCGAGTTGGCGTCCGTGGCGTTCGCGAAAGATGCCGTCCTTCCCAATGCGCCAGCCGAGCGAGTCGAGCAGTTCAGCGGCGCCTCGCGAATCGAACGCGATGCCGGAGAGCGTCGTGTCGGCCGTCCACTGCGTCCGCGAAAACGGACCGATGGCCGTCCTCGCCAGCGTATCGAAGGCGCTGCGCACGAGCGTCGCGCGATCCACCGCCATCGTAAGCGCGCGGCGCAGGGCGAGGTCGCCGAAGAGCGGATGCGGGCGCGCGCCGTTTCGCGGGTCGCGCGTGTTGAACTGCATGAAGCCGTAGTCGAAGCCGGCGTACGGCTGGGCCCGCACGTCGGCGTGCGCCGCGAGCTGGGCGAAGTCCGGTGGGGAGAGCTGCTCGAGGAAATCGGCTTCACCCGAGAAGAGCTTGGCGGCAACGGTGGCGCCCTGCGCGGCGACAGAGAAGACGACGCCATCGAGCCGTGGGCGGCCGCGATAGTAGGCATCGTTGGCGGCAAGCTCGAGGCGCGCGCGCGGCGTCCACGAGACGAACCTGAATGGCCCGCTGCCAACTGGTGCGCGCATCTCGGGCGCGTCGTGCAGGGCGGTGTCGGGGAGCGCTTCCAGCCGGTGCGCGGGGAGCGGAATCAGCGTGTAGACCAGCGCATAGAACTGCTCGGGCGTCCGCACCCGATAGTGCACGCGCGCGGTGAGCGAGTCGGGCGTGGCAATCGAGTCGACGGCGGCGAGCGATGAACGCTGCGCGGCGCCCACCGCGCTGTCGGTCCAGACACGAAAGGCATACTGCACGTCGCGTGCGGTGACGGCGCGTCCGTCGTGCCAGCTCGCGCGCGGGTCGAGGTGAAAGGTGATGGTCAGCGAGTCGGGTGACCACTCCCACCGCTGCGCCAGCCGCGGCACGAAGCCGGCGTCGCCCAGCGTGTTGAGCGCCGGGCCGATGTCGGCGAGCTTGTCATACAGGAGCTCGATGACCGCGCGCCCCTGGCTGCCCATCGCCAGGGGCGGGAAGAGCGTCTCGGCATCGGCGCCGGCCGACACGATGAGCGTTCCGCCCGACGCACCGGTGGCGTCGCGGCCGCGGCAAGCCGCGGCAAGGCAGAGCAGGACGAGGACGAGGCGGCGCATTTGAGTAGAGTTCACGGCGGGATACGTTAGAGCGAAGGCGTCATCTGCGCCACGTCCAGGCGGCGTCGCGGAACTGGGCGAGCGGGACCTCGATCGAGCCGCCGGACAACGCCGGGTCGTCTTCGGGGAACGCGAGGTTGGTGGCACTGCCGGTCGAAACCTCGGATGCGAGCACGTCCATCAGCACGTCGCGCACGGTTTCGAAGACGAGGTGCGGCCCGAGTGCCGAGTGCAGCGTGGCCGCCGGCGCCGCCGGCAGATACGGGCCGACGGCGAAGCCGGCGATGCGCGCCTGGTCATCGTCCAACAGGATCGACCCGTGCTGCAGCAACGCGCCATCATGCCGCATCTGCGCGCTGCCGACGAGCTTGCGAGCGCCGAGCGTAAGTTCGCCGGGCGCCGGCAGGGCAAAGCAGGCTGCCCCTTCGGGGCGCATCGAGCGGGGCTCGTCGGCCTCGATCGCCGGCACGCCCAGGCGGTGCAGAGTGCGGAGGAGCAATTGGTTGATTCGGCGCATGCTTGCCGGGAGCGACACGGCGGGATCGACGGGTGCCGTCACCGAGTACGTGACCTCGCGGTCGTGCAGCAACGCGCGGCCTCCGGTGGGACGGCGCACCACATCCACGCCGGCCGCGGCAATTGCCGCGGCGTCGTAGCGCCCGCGCGCCGCCTCGTGGCGTCCGAACGAGAGCGTGGGGCTCGACCAGGCGTAGACGCGGAACACGGACTCGCCCGTGCGTCGTGCGCGGGCCATCAGCGCGACGTCACAGGCCATGTTCCACGCGCCGTCGCGCGCTCCGGTGTCGAGCAGGCGCCAGCGCGTCACGTCAATGCGTGATGACGTAGTAGTAGATCACGTAAATCCACGACAGCACGCCATGCAGGATGGCCCAGAGAATGGAGTGGTTGGTGCTCCATGAAATGGTGATGGCGAGTGCCGAGCCGAAGCTGATACCGGCGCGCGTGGCTTCCTGTCGGGCAGACATGCAGATCTCCAGGCGGATGGTGCCGAAAAATACCCGTCGGAGCGCGCGGTTGCATCACGTGCCCTCCTCTCGCCCGGGAGGTTAGCTTTCTGGACGTCGCGCGCCGCCTTGCACCCGCGTCCGGGTGCCCCGATTGGCGCGCCGCACTGGAGCTAACGCACCGTGACTTCGTCTTCGCTTCCGCAGCCTGACGTTTTTGCCCCCCGACATCTTGGCCCGTCGGACTCCGACGTGCAGGCCATGTTGAAAGTCCTTGGGTTCCCGTCGCTCGACGCCCTGATCGACGCAACCGTGCCGCCGAACATCCGCTTGGGCCGTGCGCTCAACCTCCCCGCCGGCTTGTCCGAGCAGGACGCGCTGACCGAGTTCAAGGCGCTGGTCGCCCCCAACCAGGTGTGGCGCAGCTTCATCGGGCAGGGCTACTACGGCACGCACGTGCCGGGCGTGATCCAGCGCAACATCCTGGAGAACCCGGGCTGGTACACGGCGTACACGCCGTACCAGGCCGAGGTGGCGCAGGGGCGCCTAGAGGCGCTCCTGAACTTCCAGACCACCGTCATCGACCTGACGGGACTGCCGCTCGCCAATGCCTCGCTGCTCGACGAAGGGACGGCGGCCGCCGAGGCGATGCAGATGGTGCACGCCGCGGCGAATGCCCGCGACACCTTCATCGTCTCCGACGACTGCCACCCGCAGACCATCGACGTCGTGAAGGCGCGCGGCGCCGCGCGCGGCATCACCGTGCAGGTGCAGGCGGCTGGGAAGCTGACACTCGATGCGACGGTCTGCGGCGTCCTGGTCCAGTATCCGAACACGTTCGGCGCAGTCGAGGATTACCGCGCACTGTGCGACCAGGTGCACGCCGCCGGCGCGCTGGTGATCGCGGCCACCGACCTCCTGGCATTGACCGTAATCACGCCGCCTGGCGAGTGGGGCGCTGACGTCGCCATCGGCAACGCGCAGCGCTTCGGTGTGCCGTTCGGCTATGGTGGTCCGCACGCGGCGTTCCTGACCACCAAGGAGGACTTCAAGCGCCTGATGCCGGGACGCATCATCGGTGTCTCGCGCGACACGCACGGCGCTCCGGCCATGCGCATGGCGCTGGGCACGCGCGAGCAGCACATCCGCCGCGAGAAGGCCACCAGCAACATCTGCACGGCGCAGGTGCTGCTCGCCGTGATGAGCGGCATGTACGCGGTGTTCCATGGCCCGGAAGGGCTGAAGCGCATCGCGCAACGGGTGCACCATCGCGCCGAAACGTTCGCAGCCGGGGTGCGCGCGCTCGGTCACTCCGTGCTGCACGACACCTTCTTCGATACAGTGCAGGTTTCGCCCAAGGGTGGCGCCGCCGCCGTCCGGAAGGCGGCTGAGAAGAGGCAGGTGAACCTCCGCTACTTCGCCGACGGCACCATCGGCGTGTCGATGGGGGAGACGACCACGGCCGGGGATCTCGGCGACCTGCTGGCCATTTTCGGCGGCGCGGCGAGTGGCGTGCCGCAGGCCGCGGCTGGCGTGGACGTGCGCTTCGACGAGCGTTTTGCCCGCACGAGCGAAATCCTCGCGCACCCGGTGTTCCACCAGTACCGGTCGGAGACCGACTTCCAGCGCTATGTGCGCTCGCTGGAGGCCAAGGACCTCTCGCTGGTGCACTCGATGATCGCGCTCGGTTCGTGCACGCTGAAGCTGAACGCGGCGGCCGAGATGTTCCCGGTGACATGGCCGGAGATCGCGAACATCCATCCGTTTGCACCGACGGAACAGGCTGGAGGTTACAGGGCGCTGTTCGAGAAGCTCGAAGGGGCGCTGGCCGAGATCACCGGCTTCCATGCGGTGTCGCTGCAGCCCAACGCCGGCTCGCAGGGCGAGTACACCGGACTGCTGGTGATTCGCGCCTATCACCGCTCGCGCGGCGATGGGCACCGCGACATCTGCCTCATCCCGCAGTCGGCGCACGGCACGAACCCGGCAAGCGCGGTGATGGCGGGGATGCAGGTGGTGGTGGTCAAGACCGATCCCAACGGCAACATCGACGTCGCCGACCTGAAGGCCAAGGCCGCGCAGCATTCGGCCAACCTGGCGGCCCTGATGGTGACGTATCCGTCGACGCACGGCGTGTTCGAGGAAGCCATCACCGAGATCTGCCAGGTGGTGCACGAGCACCACGGCCAGGTGTACCTCGACGGCGCCAACATGAACGCGATGGTCGGCCTTTGCCGGCCGGGCGACATCGGCGGCGACGTCTGTCACCTGAACCTGCACAAGACGTTCTGCATTCCGCACGGCGGTGGCGGCCCCGGCGTGGGCCCGATCGGCGTGGCCAAGCACCTGGCGCCCTTCCTTCCCGGGCACGTGACGGTGAAGACCGGTGGCGAGCAGGCAATCGGCGCGGTGGCTTCGGCGCCGTGGGGGAGCGCGAGCATCCTTCCCATTTCGATGATGTACATCATGCTGCTGGGCAGCGAAGGGCTGACGCTCAGCACGAAACTCGCCATCCTCAACGCGAACTACGTGGCCAGGCGCCTCGACGCCGACTATCCCGTGCTGTACAAGGGCAAGCACGGGACGATTGCCCATGAGTGCATTGTCGATCCGCGTCGGTTCAAGCAGTCGGCTGGTGTCGGGGCTGAGGACATCGGCAAGCGCCTGATGGACTACGGCTTCCATGCACCCACCATTTCGTTCCCGGTTCACGACACGCTGATGATCGAGCCGACGGAGAGCGAGTCGAAGGGCGAACTCGACCGGTTCGTGGACGCGTTGCTGGCCATTCGCGCGGAGATCGCGCAGGTGGAATCGGGTGCGCTCCCGCGCGACGACAACCCGCTGGTGAACGCGCCGCACACGATGGAGCATTGCGTGGCGGATGCCTGGACGCATGCCTACTCGCGCGAGGTGGCGGCGTTCCCGGTGGCCTGGGTGCGCACGCACAAGTTCTGGCCGGCGGTGGGGCGCATCGACGGTGCGTTTGGGGACCGGAATCTGGTGTGTGCGTGTCCGCCGATGGAGGAGTACGTGAACGGGTAGACGACAGATGACGGATGACGGATGACGGATGACAGAAAGAGGGCCCGGGAGCGAACGTCGCTGCCGGGTCCTCTGTCCTCCGTCATCTGTCGTCTATCCCAAGTGCTTGGCGTACGCCGCCGCATCCATCAGCGCCGCGACGTCGGCCGGGTTGACCTTGAGCTTGATCATCCAGCCCTGGTCGTACGGATCGCTGTTCACCAGCGCGGGTTCGCCGTCGAGGCGCGCATTGACCTCGAGCACTTCGCCGGCAATGGGACAGTAGAGGTCGGAGACCGCTTTCACGGCTTCGATGGTGCCAAAGGTATCGTGCGCGCCGAACGTTGCGCCCGGCTTGGGCAGTTCGAGGTAGACGATGTCGCCCAGTTCACCCTGGGCATAGTCGGTGATGCCCACCAGCACCACGGACGGGTCGCTGGTCGGCTTTACGTATTCGTGATCGTTGGTATAACGCAGGTCTGCTGGAATCGAAGACACGGACGGCTCCGGATATATCGTGGTGTGGACGAAGTTTACCCGTCGCGAGCGTCGGGGGTCAAGCGGAGGCGGCGCGGGCGCTGAGGTCGTCGAAGACGACCCGCGCCCTGGCCTCGAGTTCCGCAGGCGTCCCGCTGTTGTCGACGATCCAGTCGGCACGCGCTCTCT
>JBBTFF010000079.1:12809-25032 GCA_038041995.1 Gemmatimonadota bacterium
CGCTCACTCGGCCACTGCGCGTCGATCATGGCCTCGGCGGCGGCGGCGTCGAGGCCGCGGTCGCGCATGAGGCGCTCGCGCCGCAGCTCTCGCGGGGCATCCACCAACACGATCCCGTCGACGGATTTCTCGAGTCCGGCTTCGAAGAGCAGGGGTATGTCGCAGACCACCAGCCGGGCACCACGATTCGCGGCCGCCGCCACCGCCGCGTCCTGTCGACGGGCCACTTCGGGGTGGACAATCGCGTCGAGTGCCGCGCGCTCCACCGGGTCGGCGAACACGACGCGACGGAGCGCCGCGCGGTCGAGCGCCCCGTCGGGGGAGAGCATCGCGGCACCCCAGCGCGCGGCAATGGCGCGCAGCGCCGGCGTGCTCGGTGCCACGGCCTCGCGCGAGAGCGCGTCGGCGTCGATGAGGGTTGCCCCCCACGCCGCAAAATGCCGGGACACGGCCGTCTTGCCGGCTGCGATGTTGCCGGTCAGTCCGATCAGGAGCATCGGGAACGATGGCGCCGCGGATGCCCCCCGTGCAACTTGTTCGGTTGTGCCGCGCCGACCCGGATATACCCTCATCGAAGTCCTGATGGTGCTGGTGCTCATCGCCATCATGGCGGCGATGGCGCTGCCCAGGATGTCGTTCCTGCGCTACCGGCAGGACGCCAACGGACGGCTGGTGCAGCGCACGCTGATTTCCGCCCTGCAGACGTCCGTGCAGAAGAACACCAACGTGCTCTTCGTGGTCGACTACGCGGCAAGTCGCATGCGCGTGGTGCAGGACACCAATGCCAATGGCGCGGCCGATGCGTCCGAGCGCTGGGTGTCCTGGACGCTGGCCGAGGGCGCGACGTTCGCGATCCCGACGACGACGGTGGACGGGGCCACGGCGTACTACGCCACGGGGCCGGGCATATCGACCACATCGGCCGGGCCGACGATCACCTTTCGTCCCGACGGGTCGGCGAGCGGGGATGCGATCGTGTATATCGGCGTCCGCAGCGGCAATCCCGAAGCGTTGCGCGGCATCGAAATGGCGGGCTCTACCGGGCGGACCCGCCTGTGGCGGTACATCGGCGGCGTCTGGCGCCGCGATGCGATCTGACGGCGGTCCGCCAGGCGTCGCCTGCCGGCGCTAGACGACGACGCCGGGAACGAGCGGCGCGAACTTTGCCGTGAAGTGCCGCAGTGCCGGCGGCTGTTCCACGATCTTCACGCCGCGGATGCGCGGCGCCAGCGTATTCACGTGCAGCAGCACCTCGCACACGTAGTCCATGTGGCTCTGCGTGTACACGCGGCGCGGGAAGGCCAGCCGCAGGAGTTCCAGGTCCGAGCTCTTCTCCGTGCCGTCGGGTTGCCGGCCGAACATCACCGAGCCGATCTCGCAGGCGCGAATGCCGCCCTCGAGGTAGAGCACCAGCGACAGCGCCCACCCCGGATACTCCGACTGCGGGATGTGGCTCAGCCACTGCCTGGCGTCGAGGTAGAGTGCGTGGCCTCCGGCCGGGCGTACCGTCGGAATGCCGGCGGCGTTCATCTTCTCCGCCATGTACTCCACCATGCGAATGCGGTAGCGCAGGTAGTCCGGGTCGAGCGCCTCGTACAAGCCAACGGCAATGGCTTCGAGGTCGTAGCCGGCGAGACCGCCGTAGGTGGGGAAGCCCTCGGTGAGGATGAGCGTGTTGCGGCAACGCGCGGCGAGCGCGTCGTCGTTCATCGCCAGGAACCCGCCGATGTTCGCCATCCCGTCCTTCTTGGCGCTCATCGTGCAGCCGTCGGCCAGCGCGAACATCTCCTGCGCGATCTGGATCGGCGAGCGGTCGGCGTACCCCGCCTCGCGGGTCTTGATGAACCACGAGTTCTCGGCAAAGCGGCAGGCGTCGATGAAGAACGGCACGCCGTACTTGCGGGCCAGGGCAGAGGTGCCCCGGATGTTCTCCATGCTCACCGGCTGGCCGCCCTCGGAGTTGTTGGTGACGGTGGTCATCACCAGCGGGACGCGGCCCGGATTGTCGCGGAGCACGTGCTCCAGCGCGGCCAGGTCCATGTTTCCCTTGAACGGGTGCAGGACCTGCGGCTGGCGTCCCTCGGGAATGGGGACGTTGAGGGCCACGGCGCCACGGTGCTCGATGTTGCCGCGCGTCGTGTCGAAGTGCGTGTTGTTCGGCACGATATCGCCCGGCTTGAGCATCGCGCCGCTCAGGATGTGCTCGGCGGCGCGTCCCTGGTGCGTAGGGATCACGTGGGCGAAGCCGGTGATGTCGTGCACCGCGCGCTCGAAGGTGAAGAACGACCGGGCGCCGGCGTACGTCTCGTCCCCCTTCATCATCCCCGCCCACTGGTACACCGACATGGCGCCGGTACCCGAGTCGGTCAACAGGTCGATCAGTACGTCATCGCCCTTCAGCCGGAAGACGTTGTAGTGCGCGGCCTCCAGGGCCGCGACGCGCTCCGCCTCAGTCGTCTGCCGGATCGGCTCGACAGTCTTGATGCGGAACGGCTCGATGATGGTCTTGAATTTCACTGGGCGGCCGGCTGGTCGAGACCCTGGACGAGTTCGGTCCGGCCGATGGCGCGCAGGAACTGCGCCGTGACGTACCGCGCGCCGCCGCGTTCGCGAATTTCCAGCGGGGTGGCGCCGACATAACGCTGGCACATGTTGCGGAACGCCGAGCCCGAGGGAAAGTCGAGGGCACGGGCGATGCCGTCGGCGCTGCGCTTCGGGTCGTCGAGCATCTGGCCGGCGACGATCAGGCGTCCCCAGCCGATGAGCTTCTGCGGGGCGGGAAGCCGCTCGCTGCGGAGTCGTTCCAGCAGCTTGCTTTTCGTGACGGAAAGCGTCTCGGCCAGGCGATGCGACGTGAGCCGCAGGTGCGCGCGCGTGACCACGATCAGGATCGTGTCGCGCGCGATGGGATCCATGGCGGCGAGGCGGTGACGCAGCAGGGCGGCCACACCGCGGGCCTCGGCCTGCTCCACGACCGTGCGGACGGCCTGGGGCGAGTCGTCGAGGTCCACCAGCAGCAGTCCGTCGAGTCCGGCGCGCCCGGCGTCGAACAGGTCGCGGGCACGCTGCGGGGTGGCCGTGACGTAGGCGATGAGCGTCAGGCGCGGGAACCGCGTGCGCAACTGGCGAACGCGCTCGAAGCTCGCGGCGCCATCGGCAAAGAGGTCGATGACCGCCAGGTGCACCGGTTCGCTGGCACAGGCGGCAAAGAGCTCGTCCCAGCCGCTGCACGGCGTGACGGTATGCTGTCCCCGGACCGCAGCGTGCACGCGTTGGAGGCAACGGTCGAGCGGAAGCAGGGTGGCGATGATGCCCATGGGCAGGATGGAGTGTGAGCCGCCGTCGTCGGCGGACTCCTGAACTTACCACGCGTTGGGCCAGCCGGCCAAAAGGACTGGCGTTGTGGCCTGCGGAGAGGCCAAATTCAGCCAGATGGAGACCGGGACCATGACGCGAAGGTCCAGGAGCCGGGTGGGCATGACGCTGATCGAGGTCATCATCTCGGTGATGATCCTCAGCGGCGTGCTCATCGGGCTCTCCAACTTCACGCGCCGGTTCCAGGAGTTGACCGGCAACCACGCCGCGCTGGCGTCGGCGAGCGAGCTGGCTGCGGCTCGGCTCGAGGCGATCAAGCAGCACCGGACGTACTCGACGCTGGTCGCGACCTTCAACTCGACGTCGGAGACCAGTGCCACGTCCGGCGCGAACCCGCCGATGACTCAGTATCCTGGATACACGCGCACGACGTCGGTGGTGCGCACCGGGCCGACGACCACGGCGGACTACGTGACCGTTACGGTGACGGTGACCGAGACCGGGACCAGCACGACGGTCACGAAGTCGCTGGTCATCGCCGCGTTCTGATGAGCGTCCCGGCTGCACGACGCCGCGCGCGCGCGGGCTTCAGCATGGTGGAGATGATCTTCGCCGTGTCGATCACCGTGCTGGTCTTCTCGATTGCCATCCCGTTCTTCAGGGCGCAGACCCGCGCCATGGACGCCGGGGCTGGCCGGCTCGATGCCTTCCAGAGCGCGCGCTACGCCGTGGCGCGCATCGAGGCCGACCTGCGCGTGGCGGCCAGCGAGGCGGGACAGCCCCTTCTGGTTCAAGCCGCGCCGTTCGCCATCGCGTTCAACGCCAACCGGCAGGGGCGCACGACGACCACCGACCCGAATGCGTCGTACTGGGACTCGTCGCTCGATACGCTGACCACGGAGAGCTGGCTGGTGTCGCGCGCCGCCACGTTGCGGAAGTCGAGCAAGACGTACCCGACCACGGCGTACACGACGCCCAACGGCACGACGAGCAAGGCGGAGACCATCCAGTACTTCCTCCACGCCGATACCGCCGGCGGGCAGACCAACCTGTACGTGCTGTACCGCCGCATCAACGACCGCGACAGCACGCTGGTGACGCGCAATCTGTTCGTGTCAGGCGACTCGAGTTTCTTCTTCCGGTACTACAGGACCAGCGCATCGGGCTCGTCGTCGGCCATTTCAAACGACTCGCTGCCCATCTACTGGGATGATTCGCGTGCCCGCGCCGATTCCATCACCGCCGTGCAGATTCGGGCCACCGGGGCGTTCTGGGATACGCAGGCGCGGACCAACGTCTACCGGCAACTGTACTCTACGGTAAAGCTGCGCAATGCGTTCTGGCTCCTGCCGCTAAATTGCGGCGCCGCGCCGGCGACACCGGATACGCTGGCGTTGCTCGTGAACGTGGAGACCGCGCCGGCCGGGGCCAAGCTCGACGTGCGGCTCGACTGGACGGCGGTGGCTGGCGATTCGACCGCGCCGCGCGACGTGCGCCAGTACATCCTGTACCGGCGCCTCAGCGGTGCGGCCACCTGGACACCGATTGGAAGCAAGCCAGCGCGCGGCGCCCGCGACTACCGGTACCTCGACTTCGCGCTGCCAACGGTGGCCGGGACGTACGACTACGGGCTGGCCGTGCGCGACTGCTCCAGCCAATCGGGCGTGCGATCCGGCACCGCGTCGGTCGCATTCCCATGATGATTTCGTTGCGGCGCGGATCGGCCCTGATCCTCGTGCTCATCATGACGCTGTCCCTTGCCGGGCTGGCGATGTCGGCCATCTACATGGCCGGCAGTTCGGGATTGCTCAGCCGATACCACGACAAGGAGCGCGACCTCACCTTTGCGCTGGAGACCGCCCTCGAACTCGGCAAGTCACGGCTGCAGCGTGACACCACGCTGGTGCTGTACGACACGGGATACCGGCAACTGCTGACCAGCCAGGCGGTGTACACCTCGAGCGGCGCGGCGCTCACCGGCGTCACGGTTGACCTCTATGCCGGCTATACCGGAGACACCTCCGGCGTCTACGTGCCCTACGTGACGCTCCTCGGGACTGTCAGCGACCCCAGCGGCGTCCGGCTCGCGCGGCGCATGGACTTCTACTCGCAGTCGTTCTCCCGGTACTCGCTGTTCGTCAACGATTTCCCTTCGGCGTCGAACATTGGATCCGGCGAGAACATCCCCGGCCTGGTGCACGCCAACAATCGCTTCATCGGCGCGAGTTCGGGCACGCCGTACCCGGTGTTCTCGGACACGGTCAGCGCCGCCGGCGTAATCAGCGGTTACGGGCAGTGGGCCGACACCGTCAGCGCGACCGGTGGCGCGCGGGTGATTCCATATCCGGCGGCGGCCACCATCCGGCCGTACTACCAGGCCCTCGCCAGCGCCGCCAGCCTCTCGCTGACGTCGACGACGGGCAGCGGTACCAGGGCCACCTCGGGCTGCGCCTCCTCCTGCGTCGACATATCGGGCATGTCCCCCGGTGTCACCTCCGCGATCGTCGGCACGCGCCTGGAGTTCCTGACCGTCGACGTCAACAACAACGGGGCGGCCGACTCGACGGAGGGTTTCTTCCGGATCTTTCACCTCTACCCATCCTCGTACTTCATGGGGGGCGGGTACGAGTGGGTCGGAGGAGCCGACACCACCCGCCTGGCGGTGAACTTCAGCGGAACGCCGGTGCCGCTCACCACGCAGATCATGCTGAACCAGTGCGGCGCCTTCTACACCATCAGCGGCCGACGCGAGTTCTTTCCAGTCGTCATGCACAAGGTGACTTGGGTGAAGACGCGCATCCAGTCGAGCACCTATCCCACGGTGAGTTCGGGCCAGGCCGACGACATGGCCAAACTCGACCGGGACGCCATTCGCAAAATCGCGCAGCAGCCCACGGCGCGCTGTTTTCCGCAGGGAAGCCCATACCTGGTGAACACGGAGCGTTTCACCATCAACACGAACTGTGCGCAGGACTGGTCGACATCTCCGTACACGACGTACCTGAGGTACACCTTCGGCTCGTCGGCGAACTGCGCCGCGTTGAGCCGGCAGTACGGCGGACAGGATACCACCTTTACCCAGTACTCGTTCACCTGCCCGGTGGACCAGAGCGATGGAGCCGGACGATGTACGGGAGGCACGGCCTACATCGGGTACTGGGACACCTACTCCGGCACCAACAACCTCCCGGGCACGCTGCCGGCCGCGGTGCGCCAGAACGTGGAGCGGCAGCACCTGTACCCATTTCACCGCACGTACAATCCCAACTCCCGGGGCGTCGTCTACCTCAGCGGCCGCATCTTCCTGTCGGGGACGGTGCGCGGGCGCGCCACCCTGTACGTCAACGGTTACGTGACATTGCAGGACGACCTCACCTATGACGCGGATCCCGCGGACATCACCAACTTCTGCCGCAACAACTTCGGCCTCCTGGCGCGCGACTCCATCCTGGTGAGCGACAACGCGCTGAACCGGCCGCGCGTGTACGACGCCGGGGCGGGCCGCACGCTCACGCTGGGCGGCAACCGCGACTTCATCTTCCACGGCAGCGCGATGGCGCTGAGCGGCTCGTTCCGCGCCTTCAATGCTGGCGATGCAACGGCAACGGACCCGGTCTACACCTGTCCGACCGGCAGCAGCTTCACGGCCGCCGGCGGGTGCATGCAGGTGGTCGGGGGGTCGATCATGCGGACGTACGCCGCGCCGTACACCGCCACCACGGCGAACTCCGGCCTGCGTCCGCTGCGCGAGCTGGATCCCTGCCAACTGACCAACCGGCGGCCGCCGTACTTCCCCATTGCCAGGACGGTGGTGCGCCCCTTCAAGACGTTCGACGTCGACGTGCGGCAGGTGAAGACCACGGCGTTGCTCACCGCGTACTTCACGCGGCTTCGTGGCAATCGCGCCGCGCCGTAGAGACTGACTCGGACGGCCTGAGGAAGCCGAAGCGACGAAGGGAAGTAGCGGCCTGCCGCGACGACTACGTCATTTGACGGATGGGCCGGCGCGAGCGACTGTCCCAGCTTGGCAGTGCGGACCCGGATCTCCCCGGGACGCACTCACGGAGGTTTGAATGGCTCGCCTCTTCCTGCCCGGCCTGGCTCTCGTTGTGATCAATGCGGTGGCGTCGGCGCAAGTGGCCGTGCTCCCGGTCGTCGGTTCTGCCCCGGAAACCGGGCTTCAGTATGGAGTGACCGTGCTGCACGTGCGGCGAAGCGCCGACGTGGACACCCGCCCCACGACCATTCAGTTGTACGCGATTGCCACGGCGAAACAGCAGCGGCAGCTCTTTCTCGAGCGCGACTGGTGGGCCCCCTCGAACGCGCGGCGATTCTACGCGCGCCTCGAGTGGATCGATTTTCCCCAGTCGTACCATGGAATTGGGTGGACAGAGGCACAGGCACAGGCACGCGAGGAGTTCTACAGGGCGGGCGGTGCCTCGCTGCATGCGATCTTCATGCAGCGTGTGCGCGGCCCGCTATTCGCGTCGACCTCGCTTCGCTGGATCGACCGCACGATCAAGGACCGCGAACCCTTGGGCGCACTCGCCGCGGGTGATGTGGTGGGATCGGCGGGAGGGCGAGTGGTGCTGCCCTTCGTGGGCCTGACCTGGGACACGCGTGACGACATCTTCGCGCCGACCCGTGGGCGCTTCGTGGAGGCCAACACCGGTGCGAGCAGGACAGGCCTGGGTTCCGATTTCAATTTCTCACGGACCACCTTCGACGCACGCGCGTACCGGCGCCTGGGTACTGCCACGCTCGCCCTGCAGCTCTACGCCGAACGCCACACCGGCAGCGTCCCGTTCGATCAACTCTCGCTCGTAGGCGGCAACAGCGTGCTGCGCGGCTATGTGCGCGGCCGGTTTCGCGACAAGGCGCTGATGGCGACCCAGGCGGAGTTGCGACTGCCCGCCACGCGGCGGCTGACCCTGGCGGTGTTCGGCGGCTGGGGGCAGACCGGCCCCGACTTCGGCGACGCCGTCTCGGCGTTCCTGCTCAGCGGCCCCGAGGGCTCGGACCCGTACATTACCGCGGGCGGCGGCGTTCGCTGGCGGCTGTTCCGCGACGCCCGCACGAGCGTGCGCGTGGATGTGGCCGCAGGCAGCTACGGCGCGCGCGGCCTCTACATTGCCCTCAACGAGGCATTCTGACCATGGCAATATCCCAGGAGCCGGATCGCCGCTTCGCGCTCGCGAGTGATCGTGGAGAGGTCGAGCCCTCGTTGCGGTTCGAACTCGCGACCGAACGTGACCTCGACGAGATCCGTCGCTTGAACCACCGGACCTTTGCGGAGGAGATTCCGCAGCATGCGCGCCGCGCCGACGGGCGCCTGGTCGACCCGTTCGAGCGTGACACGGTCTTCATCCTGGCGCGCATCGCGACCGGCCTGGTGGGAATGCTGGCCCTGCGAACCACGCGCCCCTTCTCGCTCGACCACAAGGTCGACGCGCTCGACCAGTACCTCCCCCCGGGACGGCGTGTCTGCGAGGTGCGCCTGCTCGCAGTCGACCCTTCGAAGCGGCAAGGCATCGTCTTGCGCGGCCTGCTGGCGCGGCTCGTGAAGGAATGCGACGCGCGCGGGTTCGACCTCGCGGTACTGTCGGCCACCGTGCGCCAGACTCGGCTCTACCGGCACCTCGGCTGCGTGCCCTTCGGTCCGCTGGTCGGCCCACCCGAGGCATCGTACCAGCCGATGTACGTCACGCGTGAAGCCCTCCTGGCACACGCGGGTCGCGCGCTGGGCCACGCGTCGGCGACGGTGTGCTTCCTCACGGGGCCTGTTTCCATGCCGTTGGCGGCCCGGCGCGCGCTGCGCGCGCCTCCGAGCTCACATCGGGGCGAGGCGTTCGCCGCCGACCTGGCGCGTGTGCGGCACGGCCTGGCGTCGTTGATCGGCGCGCGGCACGTGGCGGTCTTCGCGGGCTCAGGCACGCTGGCGAACGATGTGGTGGCCGCGCAGATGGCGCGCGATGGCGCGCCGGTGCTGGTGCTCACCAACGGGGAGTTCGGTGAACGACTCGCCGATCACGCGCGGCGGCACCGCCTGTCGCACGCGGTGCTCCAAGTGCCCTGGGGCACGCCGTTCGACCTCCACACGGTGGATAGCGAGCTTCAACGCACGCAGGCGAGATGGCTGTGGGTCGTGCATTGCGAAACGAGCACCGGAATGCTCAACGACCTCGATGGCCTGCGCGACACCGCGGCGCGGCGCGGAGCGCAAATGGCCCTCGACGCGGCGTCCAGCGTCGGCACCGTTCCGTTTCACCTGGACGGCGTTGCGCTGGCGTCAACGGTGAGCGGAAAGGCGCTGGGTGCCGTGGCCGGGCTTTCCATCGTCTGCAGTGCCGAGGTGCCGCCCCCGTCGCCATGCGCAATTCCACGATACCTCGACCTGGCGGCGTACCTCACAGGTGACGGTGTGCCGTTCACGCAGTCGTCGCTGCTCGTCGGTGCACTCGCCGAGGCGATCGCCGGCACCGACTGGCCGGCGCGCCTCACGGCCATTCGACGCCTCGACCACGTGCTGCGCGACCGCCTCGCCGCGGACCGGCATCACGCCGTGGTGTCAGGCGCCTTCGCGTCGCCCGCCGTGGCTTCGTGGCAGCTTCCACCCGGCCTCGAGCTGGACGAACTGGCCGAGCGCATGGAGTCGCAGGGCTTCGCGCTCAGTTGGCACAGCAGCTACCTGCGCCGGCGGCGCTGGATACAGACAGCGCTGATGGGAGAGTTCGACCGGGACGCGGTGGCGCCGATGGCGGACGCCCTCGCGCGCGAGCTCACGCGCGCCGGGCGCGTCAGCGGGGAGTGAGGCCCTCAGGGGCGGGAGGATCGCCAAGCAGTGACGGATCCTCCCGCACCTGGTCGATCAGGGCGCCGCGCGAGTCCACTCCCAGTTTCTGGAAGATATTGGAGAGGTGCGTCCCCACCGTGCGCGACGAGATGTCGAGCGCGTGCCCGATCTCCTTGTTGGTCTTGCGCTCGGCGAGCAGGCGCGCGATCTGCTGTTCGCGCGTGGTGAGCACACCCTCGCCCTCGATGACGCGCTGCGGCGGGCGGGCGCCGAGGGCGCGAATCTGCTGGCGGGCACCCCGCAACTCGCGCTCTGCGCCGAGCCGCAGGAAGACGTCGTGCGCCCGGCGGAGTTCGGCCAGCGCTCCCTCGCGGTCGCCATTGGCCGCGAGGCACTCTGCCGCCTTGCGCCGCAATCGCGCGGCATGAAAGACGAACGGAACCTGTTCGAGCTCACTGGCGGCGCGAAGCAGCGCGATGGCGGCGCGGGGACTGGCATCGCGGAGGTGCAGCACCAGGGCGTCGGCGGCATCGGCCCAGGCGAGGCCGAGTCGGTGGTCGAGCTGCAACGAGTCGGTGCGCAGGCGGGCCGACAGGCGCGTCGCGCGATCGAAGTCACGAATCCACAGCGACGCCTCGAGAATCACGGGAAGGAGCCGGTGGATCGCCCAGGCGAGATAGCCGTGCTGGTCGGCCAGAGCGAGGCCGCGCTCTCCGAAGCGAATGGCGTTGACGTAGTCGGCGATCTCCAGGTAGTACGCGGCGCGCCCCGTGTGCGCCGGGATGACCGCGTGCACGTCGTCGGCGCGCCGTCCCTCGGCGTCGACGCCCGAGCGTTCCCAACTCTCGTCGAAACAGGCCTTCGCGTCCTCGAGCCGGTCCTGCGCCAGCAGCATGATCCCCTTCCAGACGAGGAGTCGCGGCAACACGGTGCGCGCCGCCACGGCGCGGGCCACGGGGAGCACTCGGTCGGCGAGTTCCAGGCCGGCGTTCCAGTCGCCGATGGCCGAGGCGTGTTCGATGGCAACCTCGCCGGTCCAGACGTCAATCACCGGTGATCCAAGGTCCGCGGCGAGGCGCTCTGCCTCGGCCAGATGCGTGGCGATGAGCGGACCGTCGCCGGTGAAACCGGCGAGCACGGCCATGCCCCAATGCGCCGACCACTCCACCGTGCGATCGCCGCACGCCTGGCCGTATTCGAGTGCGCGAGCGGCGTAGGAACGTGCGCGCTCCGCCGGGCCGGTCCAGGCGAAGAGCAGCAACAGCGCCCGATGGACGCGGGCCAGGAGCGCCGGGTCGCCCGTCGTCTCGGCGAGTGTGAGCGCCTCCATGGCGCTGGCCTTGGCTGCCGTCGATTCGCCAATCGACTGGAGTGCCGTGCCCCGCGCGACGAGCGTCCGCAGGACGGTTGTGAGGTCGCCGGCACCGCGCGCGGTCGTAATGGCGGCGTCGTAATGCCCGATTGCCTCGCGCGGGCGTCCGGAGAGGAAGGCGCAAAGCCCCATGCGCCGCTCGAACCGTCCCGCTGCCGCCGCGTCGCCGTGGCGCGCGGCGTCCAGCCGCGCCTGTGCCCAGAGCGTGCGCGCAGCGTCGTACTCCCCCACGTGCTGTCGTGCCCGCGCCAGGTCGTCGATCAACCGCAGGTGGCTGACCGGATCGTCGGGCAGCTGTGTCGTCGCCAGTGTGAGAGCCGCCTGCAGCAGCGAAACCGCTTCGCGGTCGGCGTGACGCGTCAAGGCGTCGCGCCCGGCCTGCGCGAGGAACTTCACGGCCTTCGGTGACGACGACAAGTCGCCCGAGCGCGAGTAGTGCCAGGCGAGTTCGTGGGCGTACGAGCCCGCGCCGCCGTCGTGGAGGGCCTCGTACGCGCGCGCCACGGCTCCGTGCAGCGCCTGCGCGCGGGTGTGGCCGAGTGCCTCGTAGAGCGTGGCCTGGACGATGGGGTGGTGTCGCACTCGTAGGAGAGCGCTCCCTCGGCGGCGTGTTCCACGAGCAGCCCGCGCGCGCAGAGCAGCGCCACCGCCTGCGCAAAAGCGTCCGCCGGCAATGGGCAGAGGGTTTCGAGCAGGCTCCGCGGCACTCGCGCACCAGACACGCCGACGATGTCGAGCACACT
>JBBTFF010000080.1:0-14448 GCA_038041995.1 Gemmatimonadota bacterium
GGAATTACCGTATTGATTATGTACAGCTGGCGAATACTGTAAACTCTCGCGTCACCGTCAAGAATCCTGTCGTGGCCGATCCCATCTCGTTCGGAGCCTCGAGCTCAGAAGCGCTCGATATCCGGCTTCGCAGCATGTTGCGAGAGCTGCCGCGCGAGCACGCGGGGCTGCTCGAGGCGTTGTTGCAGGAGCGCGACCTGCTGGTGACGGTCGCCGAGCGTCGGGCCGAGCGAGTGCAACGCCTGCACGAGGCCAGCGCCGCACTGCTTCGGACGCTCGACCACGACGAGTTGGAGCTCGAGGTGGCGCGCCAGCTACTGCGGCTCATTCCGGCCGACGGGGTCGTGGTGGCGCGCCCGGCTGCAGTGAATGGCGGACCGCCGACGCCGACCGTGCACCTGACCGCCAAGGGTGCGGCTCCGCTGGATGCCATCGACGTGCTGGCCCCGGCGTTTGCCGAGGTGATCCGTACGGGTCGTGCCGTGCGACTTGCCGGACGGGCGGAGAGCCCGAACGCCGTCATCGCGGTGCCGCTGATGCAGGGATTCCGGCTGATAGGCCTCGTTGGCGCCTACGCCAGGCACGCGACGCATTACGGCGACGGGGACCTCGACGCGACCCTGGCGCTCGGCGCGCACGTCGCCATGGCCCTCGTGAACGCCGCGCTCTACGCGCAGAGTGAGCGCGAACGGCGGCAAAGCGATGCGCTGGCCGCCCTGGCGCGCGCACTCGGCACGGCGAACCAACCCGGCGAGGTGCTGCGTCTGGCGTTGCGACATGCCATGGCGCTCTTCAGCGCCGAGGGCGCGGACATCGCCCTCAGGCGCGACGAGTTCCTGCAGGTCGTCGCGGCCGAGGGCTCGGCCCGCACGCTCCAGGGCATGTTCCTGCCGATGAACGCGTCGGTCTCGGGCCGCGCGGCGCGCGAAGGGCGTCCGATCATCGTCAACGACGCCGCCGAAGACGCCGACAGCTACCCGCCCACGCGACGGCTGGCGGCGGTACGCAACTGCCTGGTGACGCCGATGCTCTCCGACAACGAGGCCATCGGTGTGCTCAGCGTGATCAACCGCGAGCGTCCCTTCGACGCCGAAGACGCGCGCATGCTGCAGCAGTTCGCCGCGCAAGTGGCGGTGGCGATCGTCAACGCCCGGCTGTACGAGGAGGCGGCCGAAGCGCAACACGAGATGGCGGCCGCGTTCGAGGCGATCGGCGACGGCATCGTGGTGCTCGATGCCGACGCGCGCATCGTGCGCTTCAACGCGCGATTCCTCGCCATGACCGGGCTGCCGAATGACGACGGCGCGCGCGGGCGCGACTTCTACGACGCGGTGCTGCACGAGACGCGCGAGCTCACCGACGCCTGTGCCATCGGGCAGGCGATCCTCATGGGAAAGGTCGCCCGGGCGCAGCTGCGCTCGGCGTGGAACGGCCGTGTGCTCGAACTCATGGCCGCACCGCACCCGGCAGGGGGCGCGGTGGTGTCGGTCGACGACGTGACCGACTTTCACATGCTGGCGGAACGGCACCGCCTGGTGGTCGACAACACCACCGACGCGATCCTCATCACGTCGACCGAGGGGGAGATCGAGTTTGCCAACCCGGCGGCACGGCGCCTCTTCGGCGAGACCACGGCGCTGGAGGGCGAACGCCTGGCCAACCTGGTACCGGCGAGTGAGGCGACGGTGTGGGCCGAGGCCATCGGGCGTTCCCGGCGCGGCGCGGCGGCGCGGGTGGACGGCCAGGTGCAGCGCGGTGAGCGTGACCTCCGGAAGGTATCGGTGAGCCTGGCGCCGCTGATCGACGAGAATCGGGTGAGCCACCTCGTCATCTCGTTGCGCGACGTCACCGACGAGGCGCACGCCCGCGACGAGATGCTTGCCGCCAACGCGCGCTATCGCGAGCTGGTGGAGATGGCGGCCGACGCGATCGTGACGCTCAACACGGCCGGGGTCTTCACTTCCATCAACCCGGCGATGGAACTCCTCACCGGGTACGGGCGTGACGCGATCCTCGGGCGGTCGTTCTCCTCGATCCTCGAGCCGTCGGAGTCGGCGGACGTGGAGGGGCACTTTTCCGCAGTCGGCCGCGGTGAACTACGGCGCTTCGAAATGCACATCGAGCGCGCCGACCACGCGCGGCGGCTCGTCGCCGTCGCGCTGTCGCCGATTCGCCGCTCGGGAGTGGTGGTGGGAATCCTGGCCATTGCCCGCGATGTCAGCGGGGAGCGCGAACAGGCGGCGGCCCTCGTGCGTGCCGAGGCACGGTACACGCGCCTGGTCGAGGCGGCCGAGGATGCCATCGCCTGCGTGGACGAGGAGGGCAACTTCACGGCGGTCAACCGCGCGCTCGAGGCCGTGCTCGGCAAGTCGCGCGATCAGCTGCTGGGCCGGCACTTCATGGACGTGGTGGAGGAAAGCGAGCGGCCTGCGATGTGGCAGACGTTCGCGGCGGCCCTGTCGGGCAAGCGCGAACGCCGCACCTTGAGGTTCACCCGACCCGACGGCGTGGCGGGCTACTCCACGCTGGTGGTGGCGCCGATCGTCGAGAACGGCCGCGTCACGGGCGCGCTCGGCATTGCCCGCGATGTCACCGAGGAGCGGCTGCTGTTCGACCAGGCGATGCGCCAGGACAAGCTGCTGGCCATGGGCGAACTCGTCGGCGGCGTGGCGCACGACGTGAACTCGCCGCTCACCAGCATCCTGGCGTTCTCGCAGGTGCTCGCCCTCGAGGGCATCGCCGATGAGGAACGCGCGCGCGCCGTGGATACCATCGGCAAGGAAGCCAAGCGCGCCGCCCGCATCGTCGGCAAGCTGCTTTCCTTCGCGCGACAGGGTAGTCCGGAGCGGATGCCGACCGACGTCAACCAGGTGCTGCGGGACACCATCGATCTGCGGCGCTATGCGCTGAAGATGCAGGAGATCAAGCTGACGACGTCGCTGGTCCCCGAGGTGCCGCTGGTGGACGCCGACCCGTTCCAGCTGCAGCAGGTCTTCATCAACCTGCTGTCCAACGCCGAACAGGCGGTGTCGCACCGGCAGGGTGAACGGTGCATCACCGTGAGCACCGAGGTGCGCGAGGCGTCGCTGGTGGTCACGATCAGCGACAACGGGACGGGCATTACCCCGGATGCGCTGCCGCACATCTTCAATCCGTTCTTCAGCACCAAACCGCGCGGAGCGGGGACAGGCCTCGGCCTGTCGATCTCCGATGGTATCGTCCGCGAACATCGCGGCGTGCTTCGTGTCCGGTCGGAGCCGGGCCAAGGCGCGACTTTCGAAGTGGAACTGCCGCTCCAACCAGACGCTACCTGACCGATGGCCAGCATACTCATTATTGACGACGAAGTCGCGATCGCTGCCGCGTTCGCCATGTTCTTCCGCCACGACGGCCAGCACGTCGTCCACGAGGCCCACACCGGTGGTGACGGCGTGGACGCCTACTGGCGATTGCGACCCGATCTCGTGCTCCTCGACGTGCGACTCCCCGACATGACCGGCTTCGACGTGCTCGCGAAGATTCGCGAGGACAATCCGGTGGTCATCATGGTCACCGCGTACGGCGACGTGCCGATGGCGGTGGATGCGCTGCACAAGGGCGCCGAGAACTTCCTCACCAAACCGGTGGATCTCAGCCACCTGGCCGCGGCCGCCGATCGGGCGCTCGAGAAGTCACGGTTGCGCCGCCTGAACCGGTACCTGTCGGAAAAGCGCGACGCCGCACCGCGCGTGATCTTCGGCACGTCCACGGCCATGCGCGAGCTTGCCGATCAGGTGACGTTGCTCGCGCACAGCGATCGCACCACCGGCCTGGTGATCGGCGAGCGTGGTTCGGGGAAGGGACGCGTCGCCGAGCTGATCCACCAGCAGAGCCCCCGTTCCTCCATGCCCTTCGTCGAGGTCAACTGTGCGGCGCTGACCGCCGAGTCGCTCGACATCGAGTTGTTCGGCGAGGAAGGCACGAGCGGCAAGCCCGCCAAGCTCGGCCTGTTCGAGATTGCCGATGGTGGTACGCTGTTCCTCGACGAGATCGGCGACCTGTCGCCGCAGATGCAGCCGAAACTCCTGCGGGTACTCGAGGGCAAGGGCTTCCGCCGGCATGGCGGCACGGTGGAGATCGTGCCGAACACCCGCGTGATTGCCGCCACCAGCCGCGATCTCGGCGAGGAACTGGAGGCAGGCCGGTTTCGCGAGGACCTGTTCTACCGCCTCTCGGTGATGCCCATCCGTCTCGTGCCGCTGCGCGAGCGGTCGCGCGAGGACGTGCTCGACCTGCTGAGGAACGTGATGGAGGAACTGGCGGCCGTGCTGCCGGACGCCCCCACCACGCTGACGGACGAGGCGCTCGACGCGCTGCTCCGCTACGGGTGGCCGGGTAACATCCGCGAGCTGCGCAACACGCTCGAGCGCGCGATGCTGATGGCGCGCGGGGTCGGGCGCATCGAGCCGCGTCACCTCGCGCGTGAAATCACGTCGGCCAGCGGCGCCGATGTGGTGCACCACACGCCCCGGACGCTGGCTGACGTCGAAAAGGCGCACATCGATCGCACGCTGAAGGCGCACCACTCCAACCGGACGCACGCCGCCCGCGAGCTCGGCATCGCGCGTGCGACCCTGATCAAGAAGATCCGTGAGTACGAACTGTCCGAGCGCACCCGCGGACGCGGGTGAGGAGAGATGTCGGATGAGTGAGCACGATGCAATGAAGTGCCGGGCCTGCGGGCGGGAGGAGCGCGCGTCCGAGGGTTATCCCTGCCAGGACTGCGGCACCTTTATCTGCAACATGTGTGAACTGCACGGTGTGGTGCGCTGTCTCGCCTGCGCCGCCAAGGGCCCGCCCCGCGACGGCAACCCGGTGCCGGCAGCCGCGGCGCGATGAGCGACTGCGACCTGCGCCGCTTTGCGCTGGCGGTCGGCCACGCCACCGACGCGGCGGGTGGCACGGGTTGCACGGTGGTGCGCGGCGCGGACGGTCCCATGCGCGGCGCCTGCGCCGTGTTCGGACGCGCCACGGGAACGCGTTAACTTGCGTTGCTCGAACCGGGACACCTGGTCGACCGCGTCGACGCGGTGCTGATCAGCGGCGGCTCGGCGTACGGGTTGTCGGCGGCCGATGGTGTGATGCGCTGGCTCGAAGCGCAGGGGCGCGGCTTCCCGGTGGGCGGCGGCGTGGTGCCCATCGTGCCGGGCGCGGTGCTGTTCGACCTGCTTCCGCTCGGCCGATTCGACGCACGGCCCACGCCGCAGATGGGATTCGACGCGTGCGCGACGGCGTCGACGCGGGGCTGCGGTGAAGGAAGCGTGGGTGCCGGCACCGGCCTGACGGTGGGCAAGGTGCTCGGTGCCGCCGGTGCGATGAAGGGAGGCATCGGCGTGGCGAGCGCCGAAGCCAACGGCATGGGTGCCTGCGCCATTGTGGCGGTGAACGCCTTCGGTGATGTGTGCGATGCTTCGGGGCAGGTGATCGCCGGCGCGCGTCGCGACGGCGCCTTTGTCGGGACGGAGCGCGTGCTTGCCGAGCACGGCCTGACCGGGGCGTTTGGCCAGGGGCACAACACCACCGTGGCCGTGGTCGCCGTGGAGGGCGTGCTCGACAAGCTGGCGCTGCGGGGCGTGGCGCGCGCCGCGGGAGCGGCGCTGCACCGGCGCGTGCGGCCGGCAGGGTCGATGGTGGATGGCGACGTGATCTTCGCGCTCTGTCCGTTGTCAGGCGAGCCGGCCGATCCGGTGCGCGCCGAGATGCTCGCCGTGGCCGCCCTCGAACAGGCCATCGAACGTGCCGTTCGAACCGCGGTGGGACGCGACGGCGTCCCGGGGCTTGCGTCCTAGGAGACCAGTCCGCCCATGGCCATCGGCGCCACCGCACTGCCGACGTGCACGTGCAGCGCCACTTCGGCCTCGACGTCGCTGTCGAGCTCCACCCGCATGACGTGCAGGCCGCCCTCGCTGATGGGGAGGTCGATCGCCGCGATGACGGGAATGTCCACTTCCACGGTGCCGGGTGGAGGGGCGTGCACCTCCACTTCCCCGTTGGACGACCAGATTTCTGCGCCGCCAGGACCGATCCAGGCGAACGAAAGGGCGTGCGTACCCACGTCGTCTGGGCTGGCCTTCAGCCGCACGACGAGCGTGGCGCGCGGATGCACCGCGGGAACGCTGCCCACGTGCAGGGCGTCGAAGACGCCGAGGACGTTCAGCTTGCCTTCCTGCGAAAGGTTGGCGGCGTCGGCGAAGAGGGCAAACGAGCAGTACACGCAGGAAAGATACGCCGCGGATGCGGGACCGGCGAGCGGCGCGTGCCGCAGCGGCGCGTGCCGCAGCCACCACGCCAGGCCACCTCGATTACCTTTCTCTCGATGTCTCGCCTGAGTCCGCACCCACTGCTCGCCGCCGCGCTGTGCATTTCGGCGTGCGCTGCTCCTGCGCCCCGCCACGGCGTGTCGCTTGAACCGCCGATACCGCGGCCGACGTTCACGCTCACCGACACGCGGGGCAAGGCGTACGACTTCGCGCGCGAGACGCGCGGGCGCCTGACGTTCCTGTTCTTCGGCTACACCAACTGCCCGGACGTCTGCCCGGTGCACGTCAGCAACGTCGCCGCCGTGCTCCACAAGCTGTCGTTCGAGGACCAGCAGCGCTCGGCGTTCGTCTTCGTCACGGTCGATCCCGCACGGGATTCGCTGCCGGCAGTGCGCGCCTGGCTGGATCACTTCGACAAGACCTTCGTTGGACTGCGTGGCGACGCGGCGCTGGTGGACAGCCTGATGGGGACGCTTGGCTTGCCGCCGGCCATTCGCGCGGCTCCCACGGAGCCCAACGGGTGGTACGAGGTGGGCCATGCCGCGCCGGTCATCGTGTTCACCGCCGACGACGTCGCGCGCGTGATGTACCCATTCGGCACCCGCCAGCTCGACTGGGCGGAAGACATTCCACGCCTGCTGAAGGTGGGGCGATAATGCAGTGGTGGTGTTCGGCGTCGGGGAGGCCGTGGACGTGGGCGCCGCAATTCTATCCCGGCGTCTGGATCGCAATGCTCGCCCTGGCCATCGCCTTCGGCGTTCTGGCGCGCCGTGGGCGCGCCATGGGCGAGTCGCGGTTGGCGTTCTGGGCAGGGTGGACGGCCGTGGGGTTGGTGTGGCAGTCGCTCGACTGGCCCATCGGACCCCTGGCGGCTGGCTACCTCGCCAGCGCGCACGCCGTGCAGTTCCTGACTTTGGCGCTCGCTGCGCCGCCGCTCCTGCTGCTCGCCGTGCGAAAGCCGCTGGCCGCCGCCGTGCCGACGGCGGGGCGCGGGCACGCCGTCGCGATGTTCCTGACCCAGCCGATCATTGCCGGCGTGTTGTTCAACCTCATCACCATCACGACGCACGTCCCGTCGGTGGTGGACCGGTTCATGCCGTCGCAGCTGGGCGCCTTTGCCATCGACGCGCTCTGGTTTGCCGGTGGCCTCGTGCTCTGGTGGCCGCTGGTGGTGGGTGCACCGCAGCGAGCGTGGTTCAGCCCGCCGGTCCGCATGCTCTACCTGTTCATGGCCACGCTGGTGCATACCGGCATCGCCATGGTGATGCTCATCAGCCGGTTCCCCATGTACGGCATCTACGAGTTGGCGCCGCCCTGGGAAGTCTGGTCGCCGCTCGAGGACCAGCACCTCGCCGGCGGCGTGATGGAACTGGCGGGGGCCGCCATCATCTTCGGCATCCTCACCGTGATGTTCTTCCGGTGGAGCGGCGGGGTGGCCGGAGACAACGCGCCCAAGGCTCCGCCCAGGGATTAGTTTTCCCGGAATGTCCACCGATGCCCGCCACGACGGCCACCCCCATCACCGGGTGTGGGTGACCGACCTGCTGCTCCTGCTGATGGCGGCCATCTGGGGAATCAACTTCTCGGTGGTCAAGGTCGGCATGCGGTATCTCGAACCGCTGGCCTTCAATGGCCTTCGCGTGGCGCTTGCCGCCGCCGTGCTGCTGGTGATCGTGCGCGTGCAGGGGCTCGCGCTCCCGCCGCGTCGCCAGGTCCTGACGCTGCTCGGGCTGGGCGTCCTTGGCAACGGGCTGTATCAGGTGTTCTTCGTGGAGGGCATCTCGAGGACGCGCGCCGGCAACGCATCGCTGGTGATGGCGGCCGGGCCGGCGCTCATCGCCTTCATGGGACGGTTCTACGGCGTCGAAAAGGTGCACCTGCGCGGGTACATGGGCATCGCGCTCTCGATGGTCGGCATCGGCATCGTGATGAGCGGTACCGCGGCCGCGAAGATCGGCGATGCCTCGGTCCTTGGCGACGGACTGATCCTCCTGGCGGCGGCGACGTGGGCCGTGTACAGCGTGCTGCTCAAGCCGATCACCCACCACGTGGACGGCGTCCAGGTATCGGCACTGACCATGCTCGGCGGTGCCGTGCCGCTGCTGGCGGTGGCCTCGCCGGCGATCGCGCGCACCACGTGGACCGCGATTCCGGCGCAGGCATGGCTGGCCATTGCCTACAGCGGGATCTTTGCGCTCGTCATCGCGTACCTCATCTGGTACCGCGGCATGAAGCTCATCGGCCCAACCCGGACGGCGATGTACAGCAACCTCCAGCCCATCTTTGCCGTGCTCGTCGCCTGGGCCGTGCTCGGTGAAGTGCCGACGCTGGCGCAGGGCGCCGGTGCGGCGGCGGTGATGGCGGGCCTGCTCCTCACGCGCTCATGACCACCGTCGTCCTGTTCGACATCGATGGGACGCTCCTCGCCAGCGGCGGAGTGGGCCGCCGGGCCATGGAGGGCGCGCTGCACCTGCACTTCGGCACCATCGGCCCCGATGACTACCGCTACGACGGCAAGACCGACCGGCAGATCGTCCGCGAACTCATGCGGCTGTCGGGATTCTCCGACGACGACATCGACGCGCGCATGGACGCCCTGCTCGCCGACTACCTGGTTCGCCTCGACCTCGAGCTCGCCGAAGGACCTCGCGGCATGAAGGTGCACAACGGCATTCTCGCGCTGCTTGATGCGCTCGAGGCGCGAGCGGACGTGTTGCTCGGCCTGCTCACGGGGAACATCGCCGGGGGCGCCGCGCTCAAGCTGCGCGCGGCGGGCATTGCGCCCGACCGGTTTCGGGTGGGTGCGTTCGGGTCGGACCACGAGTACCGCTCGGAACTGCCGGCAATTGCCCAGGCGCGAGCGTCGGTTCTGCTGGGGTCCGGGGTGGTGGGGCGCTCCGTCGTCATCGTCGGAGACACGCCTGCCGACGTGCAATGCGGGCGCGGCATCGGCGCGCGTGCGGTGGCGGTGGCCACCGGGCACTTCACCGTAGCCGATCTCGCCGAACACGAACCGCATGCTGTTTTTGAGGACTTTTCAGACATCGACGCGGCGCTCGACGCCATTTGCGATGCGTGAAGTCGAACTCAAGGGCATCGTGGCCGACCGGGCGGCCCTGCGCACGCGGCTGCTGGCAGCCGGTGCGCGCGAGGTCTTCAACGGCGCGCTGTCCGATCGCCGGTATGACCTGCCGTCACGCGAATTGCTCGAGCGCGATCACGTGCTGCGCCTGCGCGTCTATCGCGACGCGGCCGGCGAGCGCGCCGTGCTCGACTGGAAGGGGCCGACGCGCTATTCGAAGGGCTACAAGGTGCGCGAAGAACTCTCCACCCCGAGCGGCAATGGCCAGACGCTGGCGTTGATGCTCGAGCGCCTTGGCTACGTGGTGATACGGGAGATCGACCGCGACATCGAGCAGTTCGAGCTGGGGGGCGCGGTGCTGCGCATCGAACGGTACCCCCGCATGGACGTGCTGCTCGAGGTCGAAGGAACCCCCAAGGCCATCGAGAGCGCCATCGCCCAGGCCGGCATCCCGCGTGCGGACTTCTCCAGCGACCGCCTCCCCGAATTCATCTTCCGGTACGAGCAGCGCACGGGAGCGCGCGCGGCCATCTGCACGCGCGAGTTGTCGGGAGACTACCGGTACAGCGTCACCGACGCCTGACGCCATGAGCCATCCCCCGGTCGACTTTGTGCTTCCCGAACTCACGCGATCGCTGCGTGCGCTCGGCAGCGCGCGGTGGCTGCGCGACGCGGACCACGCCCGCCTCTTCGCGCCGCTGCTTGCCGCGCGGCGCAGCGCAGCCCGCGTGCAGTCGGTCGAAGGACAGGTGGCGGCATTCCAGCCTGACCGCCTGCGACGCGCGCTCGCGGACGGGGTGGGACAGATGGCCACGCTGCGTCACGCCCGGTCAGCGCCCGACCGGCGCGCGTTCGTCGCACTGCTCACCGATGCGGGAGCCGCGGTCTGGGCCGCGCTCGATGCCATTGAACTGCGTGCCGTCGCCGTGGGCCAGGCCGGCGCGACCGCGCGTGAAGCGGCGTGGCGCGAGTGGGTGTCGGCGCTGCAGCAGCTGTTCCTTGCCGCCGACGCCTGGTGGATGGCGATCGTCGAACTGCGCGACGGTGCCCGCCCGCGCGGCGCCGCCGGTGATGCGGCGCGCGCCATCGCCGTGGCCCTGCTGGTCGCGCTTTCGCCGGCCGCCCTGCTTGCGCAGCAGCACCTGACGTACCGCGTGACCGGCGTCGCGCCCGACTCGCTGCGCGCACGCGGCTTCGACGTGGTGGGAGTGGAGAATGGCATCGGGCTCGTCGTGGCCGAATCCGGGGAGCTGGAGCGCCTGCGATCACTCGGCGCCCAGGCGCAGCTGATGCTCGCACCGGGCACCGACCGTCGTCGGCTGCTGAACCTGGCCGCCGTGGCCACCACTCCCGTGGTGTACCGGACGTACGACGATCCGCAGCGCGGGATCCGCGCGTGGATCGACTCGCTCGCCGGCGCGAACCCGCGGGTCAGCGTCGACACCGTCGGACGCTCCTACGAGGGACGCCCGATCCTCGCGGTGAAGATCGGCCCGCGCGGTGACGCCGCGGCGCGTCCCAACGTGCTGTTCGTCGCCACGCATCACGCGCGCGAATGGGCGGCCACCGAGATGGCGCTGCGGCTGATCCGCCGGCTGGCCACGGCCACCGATGCGCGCATCGATTCGCTGGTGAGCCAGCGCGATGTCTGGGTGGTGCCGGTGGTGAATCCCGACGGCTACGAGTACACGTTCACCAACGACCGCCTGTGGCGGAAGAACCGCCGTCCCCACGCGGGCGGTGGCGTCGGCGTCGATCTCAATCGCAATCACTCGAACAGCTGGGGGCTCGACGACCTCGGATCGTCCCCGAATCCGGTCTCCGAGATCTACCGCGGCCCATCGGCGGCCTCGGAGCCCGAAGTCAGCGCGCTGCAGCAGTTCCACGCCCTGCATCCACCGGTCATTTCCGTTTCGTATCACACCTACGCCGGACTGCTGCTTCTTCCGCCGGGTTCGGTCAACGGGATTCTCGCCGCCGACATCGACGCCTACCGTGTGCTGGCCGGCACCAATGCCCGATCGGCGGCGCTCGACCACCTGCCGGGATCCCGCCGGACGTTCTACGCGCCGAGCACCGCGTGGATGCTGTATCCCACGAATGGTGAGTACACCGACTGGGCGAGCTCGACGTTCGGCACCGTGAGCATCAACCCCGAACTGAGCAGCGGCTACGGCACGGCAGGCTACTACGGCTTCGAGTTTCCCGACGACGACACGCTGCTGCAGCAGTTGTTTACCGATAACCTGCCGTTCGCGCTCGACGCCATCGAGATGGCCCGCGACCCCGCAGCGTACCACAGCGCCACCACCGGCCTGCGCGCGGAGCGGCTTGTGCTGGAAAGCGCCAGCACGCGACTGCGCGTGCGCGTCCCGGCGGGACTTGCGTCCAGCGCCACGCTGTCTGCCAGCGGCCAATCGGTGACGGTCTCCATCGACTCGGCAGCGGGCGGCAGGTACTCGCGACGGCTCGTGTCGCTGGGCACCGGAGCGGGCCGCCCGGCCACCATCAGCGTGACCGCGGGAGTCGAGAAAGCGACGTGGACCCAGCTGATGACGGCTGGCGCGGAGACCGGCGATCCGGTGTGGACGTTCCAGAACTTCGACGTCGACACGGTGCTGCGATTCGCCGGCAAGGCGTCGTACCGGAGCACCGGTGGTGAACTCCGCTCGCCGGTCATCAAGGTGCCCGCGGATGTGGACACCGTCAGCGTCACGTTCTGGACGCGGTACAACGGCGACGGTTTTTCCGAGACGCCGTACGGTCTCCTGCGCGTCTCCACGGACACCGGCAAGACGTGGAACGTGATCACCCGGCTTTCCGGCGCAGCGGTGGCGTGGTATCCCGAAGACGTCCGTGTCGGGGGTGTGCGCGGAAAGTCTATTATGCTGTCGTTCTTCGCGGCCGCCCTGCCGTGGTGGATCGACGAGGTGGCCGTCTTTGCCAATGGTGTGCTCGCGGCGACCGATCCCGGCACCGGGGGATCGGCGGCCTCGCGATTCAAGCCATCGGCCAATCCGGTGCGTGGCACGTCGGTGACGTTTGTCTGGCCATTTGCAGGCAAGGGCGGCAACGTGATGGTGTATGACTTCACCGGGCGACTGATCTGGAAGCACGCCGTGTCCGCGACTGACGACGACGCGACCTGGGACCTCAGCAGGGACGCCATTCCCAACGGCGCCTACCTGGTGCTGGCCGAGAGCGGTCGTGAGCGCGTGCGCCTGCGCCTGTTCATCCTGCGGGGCACGCCGTGATCGTCGGGGTGGGGTTCGACCTCGTGGAGATTGCGCGCGTGGAGCGGCTGCTCGACGGAAAGGGCGACCGCGCGCTGGCGCGCCTCTTCACCGAGGGCGAGGTGGCCTATGCCAAGGCGCGCGCGCGTCCGGCCATGCACCTGGCCGCCCGGCTCGCGGCCAAGGAAGCGGCGTTCAAGGCCTTGGCCGGCAGCGAGAGTGCGCGGCTCATCGGCTGGAAGGACATCGAGGTGCTCTCGCGTCCCGGTCATGCCCCCGAGTTGCTGCTCCACGGCCGCGCCCTGCAGCGGGCCGAGGTGCTGGGTGTGCGCCGGCACTGGCTTACGCTGTCTCACACGGATGGCACAGCGGGCGCGGTGGTAGTCCTGGAAGCCGACTGAGGATCAGGAACGACTTGCTGGAGGTCATTTCCCGAGTAGTTTTATAGGAAATGGTCATGAGAACCGCTCTCAACGGACTGCTCGCCTCTCTTCTGATGATTGGGGGTCGCGCCGAGAGTGGCGACGCTCGAGAAGGAGATCGAGAAGCACGAGCGCGACACGGAGGCGCACGAGGGGAGCAGGTTCGCGCTGTAGGGAAGGAGCCGAACAGAAGCTGCAAGCGCTACGCGGTACGTTCTACGCCGTACGATACCGGCACCCCGGTGCTACGCCTTCGCGCGGATCCCCGGCTTGCCGTCGCCAACGGTGCGGCGCATCCGCATCCACACGACGCCGCCGACGGCGAACAGCAGGGCGATGGTCTGCGCCATGGTGAGCGGACCGACAAAGCGGTCGTCCTTGGCGCGGAAGAACTCCACCACGAAGCGCTCGAGGCCGGCCAGGACGCAGTAGAGCCCGAACAGCCATCCCTCGGCGTGCTTGTGGTCGCGCAGCTTCCAGAGGATCCAGAACATCAGCGTGCCCATGGCGACTTCGTACAGCTGGGTGGGGTGCACGGCAATCACTTCGAGCGGATTGCGGCCTTCGAGCCCCTTCACGCCGAACTGTTCCGTGAGGTTCCGCACGGTGGATGGCGGATACCCTTCGGGGAATGCGACGGCCCATCGCGAGTTCCACGGGCGGCCGTAGTCGTCGCCCACTGCCCAGCACCCGGTGCGGCCGATGGCATAGGCGGCGGCGAGGCCGGGAGCCGAGACGTCGCTGACGCGCGTGAACGGCTGACCGCGCCAGCGGATGACGCCGGCCGAGGCCACGATGCCGCCGATCAGCCCGCCCCAGAACACGAACCCCGACGTGTGCAGCAGGGCGGCCGGATCCTTGTACAGGATGGCGTAGTAGATCTTGGCGCCGAGCAGCCCGCCGACGACGGCGGCAACGAGGACGTCGCCCATGATCTCGGGATCGTGGGCGCGCCGCCGCAGTTCCACCTGGCCGATGTACTGCGCCACGAGGAATGCGAGCAGCATGGCGAGGCCAAACCCGGTGAGGGTCAGCGGCCCGAGGTGCAGTTCGAACGGATGGACGACGAAGTGCGAGGCGTCTGTAAGCATGGGGAGAAAGATAAGAACGTGGCGCGATAGCGCGAGGGAAGCGCGCGCGTCGCGCGCTCTTGCGCTCTCCTGGCCTACTTCTTCCGGCTCTTCCGGTAGATCCTGGTGAATTCGTCGGCCGGGATGCGCGCGACGACGCCGCGAATGACATCGAGCGCCACGCCATCGAGCGACTTGAAGCGCACGCACGACTTGCCCATGTCGAGCTTGATGCCGGCCTTCCTGTAGCCGGCCCTGAGTTCGGCCAGGATCTTCGGGTCGCCGTACGGCCCCGTGAGGTACGCGGCGTAGTGGTTCTTCTGCGCCGCCAAGGCCGCGTAA
>JBBTFF010000081.1:0-7795 GCA_038041995.1 Gemmatimonadota bacterium
CCGCAGACGCCCTCGAGCGCCACCACCGGCTCGCGTGAGCCGTGGAGGCCGACGCCGAACGTCTTGCCGACGCCGCTGAGGGAGAGGATCGCTGCGGACACGGGCGCGCTCCGGTGATGACGCGCCGAGTGTGCCGCCATGCCGCCGGGAAAGCGTCACCGAAGCGGCGCGGTGCGGTGCGAAAGCTCGCACTCACAACCACTGCAACTGCGGAACACCTGATAACACCGAGAACGGCCGAGAACTTCCGATTGACTACATGATGGAAGGCCTTTCACCTGCCGCGGTCATCGGCGGTTATCGGCCGTTATCCGCGCAATCGGGAGTTCGGCAGTACCATCCTGTCAAGTAGCGGAGCCGCGCCGCAGCTCACGCCGCCGGCGCCGACTCCGACCCGTAGGTGCGCTCGACGAGAAGCTTGCGCACCACGACGAGCAGCACGGAAAGCCCCGGCACCGCGACGAGCAGCCCCAACGGCCCCAGCAACTTGCCGCAGATCAGCACGCTCATGATGGTCAGCACGGGCGGCAGGCTCGCGTGCTTCTGCATGATGAGCGGGTTGACGACGTTGTTCTCGACGAAGTGGATCACGAAGCCGAGCGCGATGACGAGCAGGGCGCGCATGCCGTCGCCATCGACGAGCACGAAGAGCGCGGGGAGCAGCGACGACACCAGCGTGCCGAAGAACGGCACGAGTGCGACGACGCCGGTGAAGATGCCGAAGGTCAGCCAGTAGGGGACGCCGAGCAGCCAGAGTCCGAAGGCGGTGAGCACGCCAAGCACCAGCATGGCCAGCAGCTGCGCGAAGGTCCACGCGCGCAGCGCCAGGGTGGCGGCGGCGATGACGTCGCGCGCCGACTCGCGGTGGCGCGGTGGGATGAGCGTGATGAAGAGGTCCTGGTAGGTGTCGGGGCGCAGCGCGAGGTAAAGCGCCATGACCAGGATCGACACCACGTTGATGAAGCCGTGCAGCAGGCCGAAGACGCGCGGCACCAACTCACCGACAAAACTTTTCGCCTCCTCGAGCGCCAGCTGCACCAGTTGATGCTCGCCCGGGCGCACCCAGCCGCTCAGGCCGGGGACACTGGCGACCAGCGCCTCGAGCTGCGCCTCCCAGGCGGGGATGTAACGCGGCAGGACGCTGATCAACTCCTGCGTCTGCGCGACCACCGGCCCCACGAGCAGCGAGCCCAGCCCCGCCACTGCGCAAACGGTGCCGACCAATGCCACGGCGAAGGCGCCGCCGCGGGGCAGCCGCGTGCGCGCAACCAGGAAGTCGGTGGTGGCCCCGAGGTAGACGGCCAACAGGATGGCAATGAAGAGGAGCAGAAGCAGATCGGCGACGCGCCCCGCGAGCCACACGAGGAGCGCCGCCGCGGCGACGCCAGCAAGCGCCGGCCCGATGGTGCGGCGCGGCGCTTCCCGGGAGGCCAACTACTTCTTCTCCCCGGGCGCGTCCTCGACCTCGGCGTGGACGATCTCCTCGCCCCCGCCGATCTGGCGCGGGGACTTCGAGCCGCCCGGTCCCAGCAGGCCCATCTTCTGCTTGAGCGCCATCAGCTGCTGGTCGGCGCTGGCCGCCCCGGCCACGCGCTCGAGCTGCTTGAAGTCGTGCTGCAGGCGATCGCCGGTGAACTCTTCCTCGATTTCCGTGCTCGCTTTCAGCATGCGCTCGTTCTGGTCGATGCGCTCTTCCATGCGGGCGAACGCCTCGAAGGCCGACTTCTCCGACATCGACGACATGGTCTCGTTGATGCGCTGCTGGGCCTGGGCGCGGCGCTGGCGGGCGAGCAGGAGGTTCTTCTTGCGCTTCGCCTCCTCGATCTTGTCGTTGAGGTCGCGCAGCGAATTCTTGAGCTTCTCCGTCTCGGCCTGGTGCTGTTGCCACGTCGACTCGAGCTGCTGGCCGTGCGCAAAGTGCTCGCTCTGGCGCACCAGCGCCTGCTTGGCGAGGTCGTCACGCCCTTCCTTGATGGCGAGCATCGCCTTCTGCTCCCAGTCCTGCGCGGCCTTGTACTCGCCTTCGGCCTGATCCTTGAGGCGCTTTTCGTCGGCAATGGCGATCGCCACCTGCTGCTTGGCCTTGGCCAGCTGGTTGCGCATGTCGACGACGATCTGGTCGAGCATCTTCTCCGGATTCTCGGCCTTCGAGATCAGGTCGTTGATGTTCGACTGGAGGAGCGTGGTGAAGCGGTCCCAGATTCCCATCGTCAGCGTGCCTCGTGGATCGTCGCCAGTTCGCGCAGGTGCGAGGCCAGGGCGAGCGTGATGCTTTCGTACACGGCCAGGAATTCCTGGAAGTCGAGGTGCGACAGCTCGAGCGCCTCGGTCAGCACAATGGTGTCATCATCGATGCCGTACGAGCCGTGCAGCAGATCGGTGGCGTTGAGTTCGAGGAGGCGGCGGTTGAGCCGCGCGCTCGTGGCATCATCGTCCGGCGTGTCCATGACCTTCACCCGCAGCACGAGCACCGGCGGCGTGTGATGGATGACGACGCTCAGGTCGAGGGCGCCACCGGGGTTGACGGTCCAGAGCCCGGGTTCGATCTCACGGTAGGTCGCGCCTTCATTTGACAGGCGATCAAGGAAACTCTCGATGTCTTCGCGGTTGACCATGGCCTCACCTGCGTCAGCGTATGGGGGATCCTACGGCGTCCCCGGTGTTGGAAGTTTCACCCTGACACGGGTGCGGCGCCAGAGTCAGCGGGTGGATCCCAGGTGTACGAGGTTGCGCGCGAGCAGCCCCAGACGGCAGGCGCCGGCGGTGTGGCTGCTGCTGGGGCCCGCCATCACCGGGGCGATGATATCCAATATAGAAACCACGAATCGGAACTCGGATGACGGAATTGCAATTCGAACCCGGAATTCGAACCGGAATGCGGAACGCGCAACGGAGGAACGGACCGTCAGCGGGCGAGCTTACACCGCAGACTATCGACTACCAACTATCGACCATCCACTATCCACTATCCACTATCCACTATCCACTATCCACTATCCACTATCCACTATCGTCTTTTCAGCATGTGTTCCAGAAACGCCCCCGTGTACGACGCCTTCACCTGCACGACCTCTTCGGGCGTGCCGGCCGCAACGACCAGGCCGCCCCCGGCGCCGCCTTCGGGCCCGAGGTCGACAATCCAGTCGGCGGTCTTGATGACGTCGAGGTTGTGCTCGATCACCAGCACCGTGTTGCCGCGGTCCACCAGCTTGTGGAGCACTTCGAGCAGCATGCGCACGTCCTCGAAGTGCAGGCCGGTGGTCGGCTCGTCGAGGATGTAGAACGTGCGCCCGGTATCGCGCTTGCTCAACTCGGTGGCGAGCTTGACGCGCTGCGCCTCGCCGCCGGATAGTGTGGTCGCGCTCTGCCCGAGGTGGATATAGTCGAGGCCGACGTCATGCAGGGTCCGCAGCTTTTGCGCGATGCGCGGCTGGTTCTCGAACAACGCCAGCGCGTCCTCGACGGTCAGGTCGAGCACCTCGCTGATGCTCAGTCCGCGAAAGCGCACGTCGAGCGTCTCGCGATTGTAGCGCTTCCCCTTGCACGACTCGCACGTCACGTAGACGTCGGGGAGGAAGTGCATCTCGATCTTCACGAGGCCGTCGCCCTGGCACGCCTCGCAGCGCCCGCCCTTCACGTTGAACGAGAAGCGCCCGGGTCCGTAGCCGCGCATCTTGGCCTCGGGGAGCTCGGCAAAGAGGTCGCGAATGGGAGTGAACAGCCCGGTGTAGGTGGCCGGGTTCGACCGAGGCGTGCGCCCGATGGGGCTCTGGTCGATGTCGATGACCTTGTCGAGGTGCTCCAGCCCCGTGATGCGCTGGTGCGCACCGGCGATCACGCGCGCCCGGTAGAAGTGGCGGGCAAGGACGCGGTGCAGGATGTCGGAGATCAGCGTGCTCTTGCCCGACCCCGACACGCCGGTGACGGCGGTGAAGCAGCCCAGCGGCACCTCGACCGTGATGTTCTGCAGGTTGTGCTCGCGCGCCCCCTCGATGCGGAGCACCCGCCGCGGATCGCGCGGCCGCCGCTCGGCGGGGAGCGGGATGGACTTGTCGCCGCGCAGGTAGGCGCCGGTGAGCGATTCCTTGTGCCGAATCACGTCGTCCACGGTGCCGCTGGCCACGACCTCGCCGCCGTGCTTTCCCGCCCCCGGGCCAAGGTCGATCAGGTGATCGGCGGCGCGAATGGTCTCCTCATCGTGCTCGACCACCAGCACGGTGTTGCCAAGATCGCGCAGGCGCTCGAGCGTGCCGAGCAGTCGGGCGTTGTCGCGCTGGTGCAGGCCGATGCTGGGCTCATCGAGGATGTACAGCACGCCAACGAGCTTGCTGCCGATCTGCGTGGCCAGGCGGATGCGCTGCGCCTCGCCACCGGACAACGATTCGGCCGAGCGATTCAGCGTGATGTACTCGAGCCCGACGTCCACGAGAAAGCGCAGCCGTTCGGTGACTTCCTTGAGCACGGGACCGGCGATGTCGGGGTCGAGTCCCGGCGTGCCCGGCGCTCGCACCGGCACCGACTTCAGGAACGCGAGCGCGCCGGAGACCGAGTAGTCCACCAGGTCGCCGAGATTCGTGCCGTGCACGGTGACGGCCAGCGACTCGGGCTTGAGGCGCGACCCGTTGCACTCGGGGCACTTGGCCACGAGCAGGTATTCCTCGAGCTCGGTGCGCACGTTGTCGCTCGCCGTCTCGGCGTACCGGCGCTGTACCGAGGCGAGGATTCCCTCCCACTTCACCTCGCCGCTCTTGCCGGGCACGCCGTGCAGCAGGGAATCCTGCACCTTGGCCGGGAGTTTTCCCCACGGCGCGTTCAGCTCGAACTTCAGCTGCTTGGCGAGCCCCGGCAGGATGACACGCCGCAGGTAGCCGTCCGGCTCACCCCACGGCAGCACCACACCCTCGAGCAGCGAGATGCTCGGGTCGCCGAGCACGAGATCGGCGCTGGCCACGCGGCGAACGCCAAGCCCGCTACAGGCCGGACAGGCGCCGAACGGCGAGTTGAACGAGAAGTAGCGCGGCTCGAGCTCGGGAAGGGAGATGCCGCAGTCTGGGCAGCCGTAGCGTTCGGAGAAGAGATGGGGCGTCGACTTGTCGCCGTCATGACGGAGGATCTCGACGAGTCCATCGGCCAGGCGCAGCGCGGTCTCCACCGAATCGGCCAGGCGACCGCGATCGTCGAGGCGCACGACAAGCCGGTCGACGATGACGGCCACGTCGTGGTTCTGGCGGCGATTGAGCGTCGGCGGGTCGGCGAGCTCCACCTGGTCACCGTCGACGATGGCCCGCACGAAGCCCTGCTTGCGCGCATTCTCGAACAGTTCCTTGAACTCCCCCTTGCGGCCGCGTACCAGCGGCGCGAGCACTTCGATGCGCGTGCCATCGGGCCATCCGAGCAGGACGTCGGCGATTTGCCCCGCACTCTGCCGTTCTACCGGGCGCGCGCAGTTGGGGCAGTGCGGCGTACCGGCGCGCGCATAGAGCAATCGCAGGTAGTCGTAGATCTCGGTGACGGTGCCGACCGTCGACCGCGGGTTGTGGCCGGCGGTCTTCTGTTCGATGGAGATGGCGGGCGACAACCCCTCGATGGAGTCGACGTCGGGCTTCTCCATCAGGCCCAGGAACTGGCGGGCGTACGCGGAAAGCGACTCGACGTAGCGGCGCTGGCCTTCGGCGAAGATGGTGTCGAAGGCGAGCGACGACTTGCCCGATCCCGACAACCCGGTCACGACGGTCAGGCGATTCCGGGGAATCGTGACGTCGATGTTCTTCAGGTTGTGCTCGCGGGCGCCGCGGACGATGAGGGCTTCGTCGGACATAGACCCATAAAGATGGCGGCGGGGAGCCCAAGATGGGAGCTGGGCATCCGGGCAACTCGGGGGCCGGCAGTTGGCCGACCAAGGGACACCCCGGCTAGATTGTTCCTTTCGTCCCCTACTTTCGGAGCCTCGTGAACACGCGAGACCCGCTGCACCCATCCCTCGACGGAACCGATTACGACCCCGCCCAACTCTCGTTTGGCGACGTCGCGGCCGTGCCGCAGCTGCGCGTGGAACGTCAGGGCGAAGCGAGCCAGGGAGCGGACGGCCTGTCCGTGGTCACGTTCCGTGAGCCGCCGGTGTGCGGTGAGTCCTCGTACGACGAGCTGGACGGCGCCGGACCGGGTTGGTCGGTGCGCCTCGTGCAGGAGACGGAGTCGGCGCCCACCGCGCCGCGCGCCTCCGCCGTCCCACCAGCCCGGGCAACGGGCAATTCGGCGGCGCCCGTCACCCGGCCGGCGGCGTCGTGGACCGTCGCCGCCGTCAGGCCACCGACGTCTCGACCGGCCGCTGCCGCCCCCGACGTCGCGCGCCCGGCGTCCACTCGCCCGGGCGCCATGCGCCCCGCGTTCGCACCACGCGACGAGGGGTCGGCATCACCGCGCGCGTCGTCGATGCCTGAAGCCATGATTGCGCCGTCGCGCCCGACGCCCGTGGCGCTGCCCAGCGCGTCACTCGATCCCCTGAAGCGCGCCACCGAACTGTCGCCGCGCGACGTCGACGCGGTCATTGCCTACGCGCAGGCGCTCGACAAGCACGGCAACGCCGCCGGCGCGCTCTCGGCGCTCGACGAGTGCCTGGCCAACGGCGGCGATGAGCTGCGCCTGATCTGCGCGCGCGCCTTCCTGCTGGGGAGCCGGCTGAAGTACGACCTGGCCGAGGCCGAGTTGAAGCGCGCCGCGAAACTGCGCGCCGATGATCCGGAGGTGCAGCTGCAGGCGGGTATTCTGTCGTGCCGGCGCGCCCGGTGGCGCGACGCGGTGGAGCCGTTGCAGAAGGCGGCCAGCCAGCGTTCGGACGACGCGCTGGCCCATTTCTACCTGGGTGAGGCGCTGAACCACGTGGACCAGCTGCCCGCGGCGCTGGCCGCCTACGAACGGGCGACGATTCTCGACCCGAGCGCCTGGCGCGCCTTCAAGGGCGTCGGAATCGTCCTTGACCGGCTCGGCCGGCCCACTGATGCGGCCGTCGCCTATCGCCGCATGCGCGAGGTCCAGGGACGGTGACGCGCCGGCTGCGGCTGGTCCTGCACGGCGCATGAGCATCTCCGGACGCGGTCGCCGTCGTCAGGCGACTGCCCTGCTCCTCCTGGGCGCGTGGGGTGGAGGGCTGTCGCTGCTGGTGCGGCGCGAGTTCTTCCAGGGACGTGCCGAGCGCCTGGTGGAGGCGGCGCTGCGCCTCAGTCCCGGGGCCACCTTCTTCGCGGTGGAGCAGAACGGCACGCGCATCGGGTTTGCGTCGACGACGATCGACACCGTGCCGCAGGGCATCGAGGTCACCGACTACTTCGTGGCCGACCTGCCGGTGGCGGGCCAGTCGCAGCGCGCTTCGGCACGGTCGGTGGTGCTGTTGTCGCGCGGCCTCGCCCTCAGAACGTTCGACGTGCAGGCGGAAGCGGCGCAAACCCCGATGCGCGTGGTGGGGCGTACCGAGGGGGACAGTGTCGTGATCTTCGCCATGGACGTGCCGGGACAGAGCGCCGACACGCAGCGCGTGGCGGTGCGCGGCCCCGTGCTGGTGCCAACGCTGGCGCCGCTGGCCGTCGCGCTCGGGGAAACGCCGAAGGTCGGCAAGACGTACCGCCTGCCGACGTTCGACCCGCAGCTGATGCAGTCGCGCGACGTGGCGCTGACGGTGAAGGCCGAGAGCCTCTTTGTCGTGGATGATTCGGCGCGCTTCGACCCGACGGCGAAGCGATGGACGAGCGCACTCACCGACACCGTGCGCGCGTGGCACGTGGTCGGCGCCCACCGCCCC
>JBBTFF010000082.1:0-30522 GCA_038041995.1 Gemmatimonadota bacterium
GCACATCACGTATCACCCGAGACCATAGAAAATGTGGCGAAGTAGTGCTAGGTGAGATACTGATACAGCCCCCACAGGAACACCACCGTGCCGCCCACGCTGATCAGCGTGCCCGCGTCGCCGCCGATCACCAGGCCGGTGAGCATGCCCGCGCCGCCCACGATCATCAGCGCGCGATTCTGGCGGGTGTCGGCGCGGAAGGGTGCAGGGTTCTTGAGCGGCAATGGCGCCTCGGAGGTGCGGCGCACGCCGACGGCCTGCAGCGAGAGTGCCGGCCCGGACGGCGCCACACTGGGCTGGCGCGACGACGGCGCTTGTGCGGACGCGGGAGACGCGAGGGCGGTCGCGACGAGCACGACGGCGAAAACCAGGCGGAGCGGTGTCATGAGGTGACTCCTGGGTCCAAGGTGCAGGGGTATCCATTCGACGATACCTTTACCGACATTAAGCGATCGTCGTTCCCTCCGTTACCCCAGCGACTCCCCTCATGAGCGCAGCTCCCCAGCCGGCCTCTGTCACAGACGCCGAGCGCGGCCTTACCCGTGCCATCGGTGTGTTGGGGCTCTCCGCCGCCATCTTCAACACCACCGTCGGCGGGGGGATCTTCCGGCTCCCCGGTTCCGTCACCGAGATGATCGGGGCATCCGCCCCGCTGGTCTATCTCATCTGCGCCGTGGCCATGGGATTGATCGTGCTCACCTTTGCCGAAGCGGGCAGCCGCGTGTCGATGACCGGCGGCCCGTACGCGTATGTCGAGCTGGTGTTCGGCCCGTACGCAGGCTTCATGAGCGGCGTGCTCCTGTGGCTCCTCGGCACCACCGCCCTGGCGTCGGTGTCCAGTGCCTACGCGGGCTTCATCGGAACGCTCATCCCCGCGCTGGGCAGTCCCGTGCCGCGCGCGCTCGTCCTCGCCTTCACCTTCGCCTTCCTGGCTGGCGTGAACGTGCGCGGGGTCAAGCAGGGGGCCCGGCTCATCACGGTCGTGAGCGTGGCCAAGCTCCTGCCGCTTCTCGTCCTCGTGGCCGTTGGTGCCCTCGCCGTGGCCCCGGCAAACCTCGCCGTGGCCAGCCTGCCGGCGGCGAGCTCGTTCGCCCGCACGGCCATCGTGCTCATCTTCGCCTTCACCGGCGTGGAGAGCGCGCTCGTCCCCGCCGGCGAGATGAAGGATCCGTCGCGCACCGTGCCCCGCGCCATCGCCATCGCGATGATCGGCGTCACCGTGCTGTACCTGGCCATTCATCTCGTCGCGCAGGGCGTGCTGGGTGTGGATGCGCTCGCCGCCGCCAAGGCCGCGCCGCTCGCTGCCGTCGCGGAACGGCTGATGGGTTCGCCGGGGCGCCTCCTGCTCCTGATCGGCGCGGCCATCTCGACGTTCGGGTACATGTCGGGGATGACGCTCGCCATGCCGCGCGCGCTCTTTGCGTTCGGGCGCGACGGCTTCCTGCCCCGGCAGATGGCCGCCCTCCATCCGTCGTTCCACACTCCGTGGCTGGCGATCGTCCTGCAGTCAGCGCTCGTCTGCGCGCTCGCCGTCGCGAACGAGTTCGAGGCGCTGGCAGTGCTCGCGAACCTGTCGGCGCTGCTGCTCTACTTCGCCTGCGCGGTGGCCGCGTGGGAGCTTCGCCGGCGCGGCATCCAGAACGAAGGCACCACTCCGTTCAACCTCCCGCTAGGCCCGACGATCCACATCCTCACCTGTGTGGTGATCACCTGGCTGCTGACGAGCATAACGGCCGCCGAGTGGCGCTCGGTGGGACTGGTGCTCGTCGTCGCCACCGTCCTCTTCTTCTTCCGCCGCAAGTAGGGGTCGTGGACGCGCTGCTCGCGTTCCGCGCCGAGTTCCCCATACTCGAGCGATGCTGCTACATGGTCAGCAACTCGCTGGGCGCCATGCCACGCGCGGTCCCGGAACGCCTCGCCGAGTATGTCGACGCGTGGTCGGAGCGTGGCGTGCGCGCATGGGCCGAAGGATGGTGGGAGATGCCTCTGAAGGTGGGGGACGAGATCGCTCCGCTCTTGGGGGCGGGTGCGGGGGAAGTGGCGATGGTGCCCACGGTGACGCTCGCCCAGCTGTCGGTGCTGTCGGCACTCGAGTACCCGCCGGCGCGCGACGCGGTGGTGATGACGGCGCTCGATTTTCCTTCCGTGCGCTATGCCATCGACCGGATGGCGCCCCGCCTGGGCGCGCGCGTGGTGGTGGTGCCAACCGACGACGGCATCACCGTCGATACCGACCGCGTCTGCGCCGCCATCGACGAGCGCACCCGGCTGGTGGCCATTTCGCACGTGCTGTTCCGCTCGGCGTCGATCATGGACGTGCAGCGCATCTGCGCGCATGCGCACGCCATGGGAGCCGTGGTGTCGCTCGACGCGTATCACTCGGTCGGCGTGATCCCTGTTGACGTGAGGGCCATTGGCTGCGATTTCCTGAGCGGCGGGGTGCTCAAGTGGCTCTGCGGCGGTCCCGGCGGGTGCTTCCTGTGGGCGTCGCCGGAGATGAGCGCCAGCTGCGCGCCCGCGCTCACCGGATGGCAGGCGCACGCGCATCCCTTCGCCTTCGCCGACCAGATGGACTACGCCGGCGGCGCGTGGCGCTGGCTGGGTGGCACGCCGGTGATCCCGGCGCTCTACGCGAACCTCGAAGGTCCCCGGCTGCTGCGCCGTGCCGGCATCAACGCCGTGCGCGACAAGTCGGTGCGACAGACGTCGCGGCTCGTTGAACTCGCCGATGCGCGCGGCTATCCCGTGTCAGCGCCGCGTGACGCGACCCGGCGTGGCGGTACCGTGGCCTTCGACGTGCCGCACGCCGCCGAAGTGGCCCGCGCGCTCATTGCGCGCGACGTCGTGATCGACTTCCGCCCGGGCGCCGGCATTCGCGTGGCGCCGCACTTCTACTCGAGCGACGCCGAGGTCGATCAGGTGGTCGGCGAGATCGACGACATCCTGCGCACCGACGCGTGGTGTGCCTTCGAAGGGCGCGAGTCGACCGTTACGTAGGTGGCGCGGCACTCCGTGGCGGTGCGCCCGCGGGGTGCGCCCGCGGGGTGTTGCGCCGCGCTCCGGGCGCCGGTAGCTTCGCGGCATGCCGACGCCCCCGCCGAAACTCCGCAAGCAGTACGTGAACGCCGAGTACCCCAAGCTCGTCCTCAAGTTTGAGGATGGGCACGAGATCAAGATCATCAAGGGGACCGGCAAGGCATTCGACTGCTGGGCCGGTGAGACGATCAAGCTGCTGGCGATCATCGACCCAGAGGAACGCGAGCGGAACCTGGTGGGCACGCGCAAGGCCGACGAGTTTGATGACGCATAGAGAACGACAGAGAACGACAGACAGTCGGGAGACCCGCTTTCTCTGTCGTGCTCTGTCTCACTCTGTAGTACTCTGTCGTTCTCTCTGCTAAAGAAACTCGAGCAGTCCTCTCACCGCCCCCACCAGCGCTGAGGGCGTGAACGGCTTCTGCACGAACGCCTCGCGGCTGCCCAGTCCGCCGTTCGCGCGAAATGTCTCGGCGCTGGATCCCGACATGTAGAGCACCTTCAGCTCGGGGCGCAGCGCACGCAGCCGGTCGGCCAGCACGCGCCCCGACACGTCGGGCATCACCACGTCGGTGACGAGGAGATGGATCTTCTCCGGGTGCGTCTCGTTGACCACCAGTGCCTCCGCCCCGCCCGCGGCGTCGAGCACCTCGAATCCCGCCTGCAGCAGCGCCCGCCGGATCGCGGCGCGCAGCGTGCCGTCATCCTCGACCAGCAGGATCGTCGGTCGCTCGGCGGGCACGAGGTCGCCAATGAGGCTGCGCGACTCGCCACTGACCCGGCGCGCCGGCTCGCGTTCGACGCGCGGCAGGTACACGCGCACCGTCGTGCCCACGTCCGGCACGCTGACGATGGCGATGCCGCCACCCAATTGGCGCGCCATCGCGTACACGGTGGCCAGGCCCAGTCCCTGGTGCCGGCCGTCATCGTGCGTCGTGAAGAACGGCTCGAAGGCTCGCGCCACCGTCTCGGGACTCATGCCCTCGCCGGTGTCGGAGATCGCCAGCAGCACGTACTCCCCCGGCCGGATGCGCGCATCGCCCACCGCGGTGTCGCGGTCGAGCAGCACCGGTGTCGACTCGATCGTGAGCGTGCCGCCGTGCGGCATCGCGTCGCAGGCGTTCTGCGCGAGGTGATCCACCAGTTGGCGCAACTGGTCGGGATCCACCAGGACGAATGCCTCTTCGTCGCTGATGGCGCTTTCGACACGGATCTGTCGATCCACCCGGTCGCGGATTTCGGGAATCTGTCCCTGCAGCGCGGCACCAACCTCGATGCGCGGCACCCGGTGCTGCGGGCGCCGCCCCAGTCCCAGCAAGCGGTGCGTCAGTTCGCGGGCCCTGGCCGTGGCTCCGATGATCGATTCCACGTCGGCACGCGACTGCGATCCCCCGGGCATCTCCTCGAGCAGGAGCTCGGCCGACGTGAGGATCGTCGCCAGCAGGTTGTTGAAGTCGTGGGCAATGGCACCGGCCAGCCGCCACGCCGTGTCGAGCGACTGCGACTGCTGGAACTGGCGATCGAGCGCGCGCTGCTGGCTGGTGTCGGCCACGAGCTTGATGGCGCCGGTGATGCGTCCCTCCGTGTCGCGAATGGGGGCGACCGACACGTTCACGTCGATCAGCCGGCCGTCGCGGCGGGCGCGGCGCGTGGGGTACGCATCGAAGCGCTTGCCGCCGTTGATCGCGTTCCACAGGAGGTCACGCTCTTCGGGCTGTCCCTCCGGCAGGACCGGCAGCGGCAGTCCCAGCACTTCCTCGGACTTCCAGTCGAAGATGCGCTCCGCCGCCGGATTCCAGCTGCGCACCATCAGCGCCGTATCCACGGTGATGATGGCCAGCGGTGACGCGGCCACGAGCGCGCGCATCCACGCGTCCTGCTCGCTGATCAGGCGCTCCATCGTCTTGCGCCAGCGCAGGTCGCGCGCGTGCACGATGACGCGCGGCGACTCACCGGAGCGGTCGAGCCATCCCTTGACCTCGACGGGAATCCACTCCCCCTCGGCGGTGAGCAGTCGCACGTCGATGTACCATGCGGGCTGGGTGCCGGCGAGCTCGTCGGCCAGCGCACGCTGGGCGGTCTCATGGTCTTCCGGGTGGATGAACTCGAACGCCGAGTGGCCGTAGATCTGTGCCGGCTCGAAGCGCAGGACGCGCTGCATCGACGGCGAGACGTACGTCACCTTTCCCTCGTGGTCGATGACCACGATGAAGTCCTGCGACGCCTCCACCAGCTTGCGGAAGAACTGATCGTCGCGACCCGGCGCGGGGCCGCCCTCAGCGGTGCTCATCGAAGCCTAAGATAGCCGCAGGTGTTTGCCCCCGCACGGGGGAAATGGCCGGGCAATTGTCAGGGTGCGCACGGCGGTGTATGCTTGCGGTGTGGACGACATCCCGCGCGCAGTTCGTTGGTCCCCAGCCATCGCCGCCGCACGCCGCGATGGTGCCGTAGTCGCCCTCGAGAGCTCCGTGCTTGCCCAGGGGCTGCCGATTCCCGCGAACCGGGAGGCCGACCGTCGGATGCGCGCCGCGGTTGCGGCGCACGGCGCCACGCCGGCGGTCGTCGCAGTGGTGCGCGGTGAACCGACCATCGGTCTCGACGGCGACGACCTCGAACGGTTTCTTCGACGCGACGGTGTCCCCAAGGTGTCGGCGCGCGACCTGGGATGGGCGGTGGCGCGCGGACTGGACGGCGCCACGACCGTGGCGGCCACCCTGGCGCTTTGCACCGCGGCCGGGCTCGAGGTCTTCGCCACCGGGGGAATCGGCGGGGTGCATCGCGAGCCGGCGTTCGACGAGTCGGCTGATCTCTTCGAGCTCGGACGCTCGCCGGTCATCACGGTCTGCGCCGGCGCCAAGTCCATCCTCGACCTCCCGGCCACGCTCGAACGACTCGAGAGCTACGGCGTCGCCGTCATCGGGTTCGGCACCGACGAGTTTCCCGGCTTCCTGGCCCGCGGCACGGGCCTGCGGCTCGCCGCGTCCACCGACGATCCTGCCGAGATTGCGCGGGTCTTTCGCGCGAACCGTCGGCTTGCCCGTCCCGGCGCACTGCTGGTCGTGCAGCCGCCGCCGGCTGCGACGGCGCTCGATGCCGCAGTGGTCGACGCGGCGGTTCATCGTGCCCTCGCCGACGCCCGGTCCGCGGGCGTCGTCGGGGCCGCCATCACGCCGTTCCTGCTGGCCGCCGTCGATCGCGAGACGGCGGGCGCATCCTTGCAGGCCAATCTCGCGCTCCTCGAGTCGAATGCCGCGCTCGCTGCCCGCATTGCCGTCGCCTGCCGGGAGGCGCCATAGGAACATTCGGCCGCGACCCCCGTTGAATCCACCGTTCGCGCAGGTTTAGCTTGCAGTCAACCCTCACACGGCGCAGGAGGTCAGTCGAACGATGTCGTCAGCGTTCCTGAGTTCCGAAGAGTACGACGAACGCGCGCACCAGCAGTACGACGAGGGCAATTTCGACGAGGCGCTCGCCATCCTGCGCGAGGGGCTGGCGCTGTACCCCAACGCCGTCGCCCTGCACGTCGGCGTCGGCTATGCCCGCCTGGCGCGTGACGAATTCGCCTGGGCCCGGAGCAGTTTCGAGGAGGCGCTGGTGCTCGATCACGAACACGAGGACGGCCTCGCCGGGCTTGGCGAGACGCTGCTCAGGTTCGGGCAGGTGGACGCGGCCAAGAAGACCTTCGCCCGCATACGCGCGCTCGGATACGACGATGACATCGAGCTGATGCTGCAGGTGGGGCGCGCCCTCTTTCGCGAGAACGAGATGGAAGAGGCGATCGAGTACTTCGAGGTGGCGGTTCGCCAGGCGCCCGACAACGCCGAGGCCGTGGCGCTGGTCGGGTATGCCGAGCATCGGCTGGGCCGCGACTCTGATGCGATGGACACGCTGCGGCGCGCCCTGAAGATCGACGCCGGTTTTGCCGAGGCGCGCATCTACCTGGGCAACCTGCTCTATGATCGCGGTGACTATGAGGCCGCGCTCTACCAGCTCGACCAGACTGAGCCGGATGACCATTGGGACGAACTGGGCATCTGGCGACTGATCGAACTGCGCAAGTCGCACGTGCGACTCGCCGACGGCGACCCATCCCTCGAGGCGTGGGAGGCGCGCCTGGCCGAGCTGGCGTCCGCTCCCGACGCCACCGACGAACTGCTCACGGAGCTCGAGACGCGCTTCAACGAGCAGAGCGAACGCGAGGTGCGCGACCAGCTGGAGCTGTTCGGCTCGTTGCTGGGCCGGCTGACCGACGACCGCGCGGCCAACGAGTCACACCGCGTGGTCTTCGGCGATGGGCGCGCGTACGACGGCACCTGGGACGCGATCGTGCAGCAGATGCACGACACCAGCGCGTCGGCGGCGAACCGCTCGCTCGTCGAGTTCATGCAAGCCGAGGCGCGCCGCGGTTTCTCGCTGACCGGCGTGCTGATACCGACCGTCGACGCCGAGAGCTTTCTGCGCGGCAGTGCGGACGCCGGCCTCTTGCGCATCCTGCACTGACGCCGCCCGCCCCTCCCGTTGCGCCGTTGATCTCGTTCCGCGGCGTCGGGCGCACGTACCGGCCGTGGTTCGGCAAGGCGGTGCGCGCGGTCGACGATTTCTCCCTGGAAATCGGCGCGGGTGAAGTTGTCGGTATCGCCGGCCCGAACGGCGCCGGCAAGACAACGCTCATCGCGATGCTCCTCGGGTTTCTCGCGCCGACGAACGGCGACATCAGCATCGCCGGCCTCGCCCCGCGCGCCTTCGTCGAGCGCTTCGGTGTCGGCTACCTTCCGGAACTGATGGCCCTCCCCACCTTCTGGCGAGCCGACGATGCGCTGCGCCGGCTCGGCGTGCTCGCCGGCGTGCCGCCCGCCGAACGCGAGGGCGTCGTGGCGCGCGGCGTCGAGCGGCTGGGCCTGGACGAGCACCGCCGCAAGCGCATCAAGGCACTGTCCAAGGGGAACTTCCAGCGCCTCGGCCTGGCGCAGGCACTGCTGTGTGACAACGACGTGATGGTGTTCGACGAACCGACGCACGGCCTCGATCCCCTCTGGGCCGACCACTTCCAGGACATCGTCGGCGAACTGCGTCGCCCCGGCCGCGCCATCTTCATCGCGTCACACAACCTCGACGAGCTCGAGCGCCTGTGCGACCGCGTGGTCATCATCGACCACGGCCGCATGCAGCGCGTGGTGAACATCGCCGACGCCGATGTCGCGGCGACCGCGTGGGTGGTGCGGCTGACGGCCGGCGCCGACCAGCTGGCCGCGCACTTTCCATCGTGCGAGCAGCTGTCCGATGGCAGCTGGCTGGTGCGCGCCATGGACCTCGACGCGCTGAACCGCGCGCTGGGCGCCGCCATCGTCGCGGGTGCGCGCGTGGCGGCCGTCGCGCCGCACGAATCGTCGCTCGAGCACCAGTTTCGCGAGGCGGTGCGTCGATGAGCACCCGTTCCCTGCGGTGGTTGGCATACGGGCGGTGGCAGCTGCTCGACTACCTGTGGCAGCGGCTCGCGCTGCCGTTTGTCCTTGCGTCGTTGGTCTGCGTCGCAGCCTTCGCCACCACGCACGAGGCAATGTCGCGTGGGGAACCGTTCTGGACTGCCGCTGATTCCGCCCGCTTCTCGGCGATGGTGCTCAAGCAGGCCATGGGCACCTTCATTCCGCTGGCGGTGCTGATGGCGATGAACGGCGTTGTTGCCTTGGACCGCCAGAAGGGATATTTCCGGTTCTTCTTCTCCAAGCCGGTGCCCGTCACCGGGTTCTACGTCTCGGCGTTCGTCATTCATCTCGCGTTCGCGACCGCCGCGGCGGGCGCGCTGGCGGCAGCGATCGGCCAGTACTCGTCGCCGCAGCCGATACTGGGCACGGCCCTGGCCTGCGTCCTGACGTTCATCCTGCTCGGCAGCCTGATGTTCCTCCTCAGCACGCTCACCTATCAGGACGGCATCGTGTTCATCGCCGTCTGGGTGGGGACGCTGCTCATGCGGCAAATCGAGCCGGCGCTCGGAGCTGGCCACTGGCTGCACACCGCCGTCCGCTTCCTGCCACCCACTCACCGACTCGATGCGGTGCGCGACGCGCTGTATACTGCACAGCCATACCAGGTCAACGACGTGTGGCACGTACTGGCGTACGGCGCTGCCTGTTTTGCGCTCGCGGTGATCGCCCTCAGGAAACTCCCTCTGGCCCGATGAGCACGTCCCGACTTCTCGACTCCGCGCTGGCACCGGAACGGGTGCACCGCCATCGGCTCGCCAACGGCCTCACCGTGCTCGTGGCCCCCGACGATCGCGTGCCCGTAGTCGCCATCGTGACGTGGGTGAAGGCCGGCTATTTCGACGAACCCGACGATGTCGTGGGAGTCTCCCACGTGCTCGAGCACATGTACTTCAAGGGGACGCCCTCGCGCGGCGTGGGCGTCATCGCGAAGGAGACCAAGGCGCAGGGCGGCTACCTGAACGCCGGCACGATCTACGACCACACCAGCTACTACACGGTGCTTCCGGCGTCGGGCTTCGCCGCCGGACTCGAAATTCAGGCCGACGCCTACGCCAACTCGATCATCGATGCCGGCGAACTGTCGCGCGAGATCGGGGTGATCGTCGAGGAGGCCAAGCGCAAGGCCGACAGCGCGCACGCCGTGGCCAGCGAGACGCTGTTCGAACTGCTGCACGACCATCATCGCATGCGCCGCTGGCGCATTGGCCGCGAGCCAGGGCTGCGCGCGCTCGCGCGCGAGGATGTGCACGACTTCTACCGCGCCTACTACCAGCCCGGCAACACGGTGCTGGCCATAGCCGGCGACGTCGACGTCGACGACGCGCTCCGTCACGCCGAGCGGCTCTACGGTGCGCTCCCCAATGTGCCCGTCGTGCGCAACCGGGGCCCCTACGAGCCGTCGCGACGCGACTTCCGCGTGCGCGAGTGGAGCGGCGACATTGCGCAGGCCGAGGTCGCAATCGGATGGCGCACGCCGCCGCTCGACAGTCCCGACGCCCCCCGCCTCGACGTCATCGCCAGCGCGCTTTCCGCCGGGCGATCGTCCCGCCTCTACCGCGCGGTGCGCGAGCGCCAGCTGGTGTCGAGCATCTCGGCGTACCAGTACGCGCCGATCGACCTGGGCGTCTTCGTGGTGCACGCCACCGCGCGCCCCGAACGCGCGCTCGACGGAGCCGCCGCGGCGTGGCACCAGCTCTCGCGCGTGCGCGCCGGTGACGTGACGGACGCCGAGCTCGAACGGCTCCGCCGGGTGCATGACGCGCAGTGGCTGCGCCGCCTCGAAACCGCCGAGGGTCGCGCCCACCACCTGGCCTCGTGGGAAGCCCTCGGGGACTGGCGCCTGGCAAGCACGTATTTCGACGCCATGCAGTCCGCGACGCCGGCGGACGTGGCTGAAACGGCGCAGCGCCTGCTCGACCCCGATGCCGCGGCGGTCGTCATCTACCGTCCCAGCGGATCGCCGGCGGTCAGCGGCAGCGCCGAGTCACTGCGCGCCGCGCTTGACGGCGTGTCGCAGCCCGCACTCTCGCCCAGCGGCGCCTACCCGACGGCGTCGCTCAGGCCCAAGCGCCTGCTCGTGGAGCGCGAGGTAGCCGGTGTCCGTGTCTATCGAACGGCCTCGGGCGTCCCGGTGCTCGTGCGTCGCACGCCACGGTCGCCCATCGCCTACGCCGGCGTCTTCGTGCGCGCCGGAGCCGTGGCGGAACCAGCGTCGCAGCTTGGGGTGTCGACACTCGCGACGCGCACCTCGCTCAAGGGAACGTCCACGCGCGATGCCGCCCGCATCGCCGAGGAAGGCGAGCGCCTCGGCGCCTCGCTGGGAGCCAGTTCGGGTGCCGAGACGATGCAATGGACGCTGTCGGTGCCGGTGGCCGGGTTCGAGGGAGCGCTCGCCCTTCTCGCCGACGTCGTGCAGGCACCGGCCATGCCCGACGACGCCCTGGCCAGCGAGCGCACGGTCGCGCTCGCACAACTCGCGCAGCTGCGCGACGACATGTATCACTACCCCATGCACCTCGCCGCGCAGGTGGCGTGGGGCCAGCACCCGTACGCTCGCGCGTCGATTGGCACCGAAGCCACGCTTGGCACCCTGGGTTCGGCCGAACTGCGCGACTGGCATCGCGAAGCGGTGCTGACCGGCGAGCAGGTCGTCGTCATCGTCGGAGATGCCGATCCCGATACGCTGGCGTCGATGGCAGCTGGCGCCTTTGACGCGCTGACCCCGGCGCCGCGCCGGCTCGTCGAGCCGCCCACGTGGCCGTCAGCGGGTGGCATGAATGCGGAGCAACGCGACAAGGCGCAGACCGCACTCGTGCTGGCGTACCCTGGTCCCGCGCGAAACGACACGCGTCGCATAGACGCCGCGCTCCTCGCCGGCGTCGCCAGCGGGCTGGGCGGGCGCTTTTTCGAGGCGCTGCGCGACCGTCAGTCGCTGGCGTACACCGTCATCGCCATGCCCGTCGTGCGGCCACTGGCCGGCCAATTCCTGGCCTACATCGCCACGTCGCCCGAAAAGGAGGAACAGGCGCGCCGTGGCCTGCTCGAGGAGTTCGAGAAGTTGCGTGCGGCGCCCGTGACCGAGGATGACCTGCACCGCGCACGCACCTCGGCGCTGGGCAGCTGGGCCATCCGGCAGGAAAGTGGCGGCGCGGTGATGGGCGACATTTCCGACGCGTGGATGTTCGGCTCGCTCGAAGAGCTCAGCGAGTTCGAGCAGCGGGTGCGCGCCGTCACGGCCGCCGACCTGCAATCCGTGGCGGTCGAGTACTTCGATGCGGCGCGCCGCGTGGAAGGCGCGGTGCGGGGTGTGGCGGGGAGGAAGGTGTAATAAGAACTGGCTGGTAGCTGGTGGCTGGTGGTTGGTGGTCACCACCCACTACCAGCCACCAGCCACCAGCCACCAGCCACCAGCCACCAACCACCTACCGTTTCGTTGCTGGCAGGAACCCCAGTGCGCGGTTGAGCCAGCGAGCGAACGGCACCATCACTGCAAAGTCCTTCATCACCGTGTCCGCAACCTTGGGCGACAGCGCCTCTTCGTCCGACAGCCCCCGGGACACCGTGAAGGACTTGAAGCGGAGCCACCGTTCAGCGGGGTGCCCGGGCTCGTAACCGCGCGGCAGGCGCTTGAGCAGGATCCCCGGTTCGTCGTCCGTCAGGCCCCCGAAGCGCTTCACGAACGCGCGGTCGGTCACCACCGACTCCCACGACGCGACGTCGTCGGCGATGGCGTCGCGCACGAGTTGCAGCTTGGGGCGCGGCGGCATCCAGAGCCCCGCGGCCACCAGCGACGCGCCAGGCTCCAGGTGGAAGTAGAACCCGGCGCCGCCGTCCACCGTCTGGCCCACGCCGCGACCAGGTGCGCGGTGGAAGATCCAGAACGCCGCGTGCGTCTTGTACGGCGACTTGTCCTTCGAAAAGCGGATGTCGCGATGAATGCGAAACAGCGACGTCCTGGGGTCACCCACGAATTCGGGTGCAACCCCGGCAAAACGCACGTCGAGTTCCTCCACGAAGGCCTTCAGCTGGTTCTTGATCTCCCGCTCGTACGTGTCGCGCTGCGTTTCGAACCATTCGCGACGGTTGTTCCTCTTGAGTGCGCGCAGGAAGGTGAGCGCGGCGGGCCGGAAGCCGGCGAAGTGATGAGTGGTCACGGTTGGCTGGGTGGAAGTGATCCGGGAGTGGGTCGCAGGCTGTCGACGACTGCGGTGTCGATGGTGACCGGCACGACCATCGGGGAGTCGCGCAGCGAGCGCAACGCCGCTCCGACCTCCGTCAGCGCGCGGCGCGACCGTCCGCCCGGCGTGCGAAACCCCGTGCCGGCCAGCGCGTCCGAGGCATCGCCGGCTATGACGCCGCGTACCCAGACACGCGACGCGCCCCAGAGCAGCGCGTGGCGTACCAGGCGTTGCTGCGCCACTTCGCCCGCCACGGCGGGCGACGCCGGGACCCCGATCAACCAGACCGCAGGCACCGCGCGCGCCATCGACACCCACCGTGCCAGCGAAGACAGCGCGCCCTCGAACCGGGCCGGGGTGTCACTGTGCGCGCGCACCGAGAGCGCGATGGCGTCCACCGGCGAACCGTCCTGCATTACCCAGTCGCAGAGCGCGCTGTCCGCTAGCGACCCGGCATCGGTGGCCAGCGCGATGAAGATGTTGCGGTCGATGCGTCGCGTCGATCGCGCCACGCGCTCGTAGTACGATTGCCACCACCGTGCGGTGCCGGCGCCCGAGAACGGCACCACGCCTTCTGCCGGCAGCAGCACGTTGGGCCGCAGGCGCGTCACCACGCGTTCAATGAGGGCGATGCGCTCGCGCATCCACGCGTCGTCGCCGCGCAGGGGCTGCTCGCCGCCGTCCTGCATGTCGAGCGTCACCACGAGCACCAGCGAGTCGCGGCGCGCCGCGATGCTGCGCGCCATCGAGTCGAGCGCGATGGTGGTCGCGCCCTCGGGTCGCAGCTCGAGATGCAGGGCGGTGACGCCGAGCGAGTCGGCAAGCGTGATGTCGTGTCGTGCGACGGATGCCGGCGGTGCGGCCGACAGCGTGCCGAAGAGCCGCATTCCCACCGCGAAGTCGGTGCGCGCGCGTTCCGGCATCGCGCCGGCGCCGAGCGCATCCACCGCGGTGAGCGCGCCGTAGGCACCCGGCACCTCCGAGCCCACCAACACCAGGGCCACCACGCATCCCGTTGCCACGAAGGCGCGCCACGCACCGCTCAGCCGAGTGCGCGCGGGGGCGGCCGGCACGAGCAGCGGAACCAGGACCGCCGCGCTCCACAGGAAGACGCCCTCGCCAAGAACCGTCACACCAGTCGACGACACCGCCATTCCCGGCGCGAGCGCCCACGCGGGCAACAAGGTGCCGTGCCCCTCGAGCCAACGTGCCACCGCCACCCAGGCCACCACCAGGTCGAACAACGCAATCGGAAAAGCCACCGCGACGCTGGCCCGGCCACCCAGCAGCGCCCACAGCGCCTGCGCCGCCACGGCCACGACGACCACCGGCCAGAGCCACGCCAGCTGCTCGAGGACGCGCGCGCCCGGAGCGGTCGGCGTCAGCAGTCCGATGACGAACGCCGGCACGAACAGGAAGGCGCACAGCCCGGTGAGCACGCGGAAGGCGCGTCCGGCGTTGGGCAGCGCCGACACGCGCGCGCCGAGGGCGAGGTTCCACCCGACGAGTGCGGCACCGAGAATGGCGAACGCCGCCGGCATGCCCCAGTCGCGCATGGTCACGCCGGAAAGCCAACGCGTTGGGCGTCAGCCGCGATCAGCGTGCGTCGCCCTCGTTGCGCGCACGTTCAGGCGGCGCGTCACGACCTCGATCGCCTGGCGGGCGTCCTTGCTGGCGCTCACCAACAGGTCCACGACCAGTACGCCCTCGTCGGGTAGGGTGTGAAGGGCCACGTGACCGAGGTCGAGCAGCAGCACGATGACCAGGCCACCCCGGGGCAGTAACCGTACGATCGGTGGCTCCAACGTGGTCAGCCCCGCCGCGCCCGCCGCGGCGATGAGCAGACCAGACAGCGAAGCGCGGTCTCGCAGCAGCGACGACGGGACGCCCCGGAAGTCGGCGGCGTCGTGCGTCATCGACGGCGAGGGAACCTCGATACGCACCGTTATTGCCCAGGCGGAGGTGCTGGCGTGGGCGCGGCCGCACGCGGCGGAGCGATGCCGCCGCGGGCAACGGTCGTCAGCGAACGATGAGCGTCGGCGCCGACGGCGCGCACCGCCGCCCAGCCGTCATCGAGCTGCTCGTCGAGCAGGAAGCTCGTCGAGGTGCCCGCGTCGTGGACCTTCGTCCATGTGGGCGACGTCGTGGGGCGGAACAGCACCTCGTACCGCGCGGCGAGCGCCACCGGTTTCCAGGTGATCTGCCACTTCTGGCCACCCGATGCCCGGTCGCGCCGGTACACCACGCTGTCGACCGGACCCGGCGCCGCAGCCAGCGAGACCAGGCTCGCCAGGTTGAGGCGCGCCACGGCGGCCACGTAGCCGAAGTTCACGTTGGCGAGGTCGTCGGTGGGGAGGTGCTGCCGCTTGTAGTTCTCGAGGCGTTCGGTGAATCGCAGCCCGGCGTCGCCCAGCCGGTGGAACGGCGAGTGATCGCCGCCGCGGCCAATGCGGTCGAGCCGGAACGTCGGGCGCACCTCGAACTTCGGGGTGTACAGCGCCCCCACGCCCCACACATAACGCGCCAGTTCGCCGCTGCGGCTCGGGAGGGAGTCCACCGCGTACAGGCGCACGCTCGTCGAGTCGGTGCGCCCGTCGTCGGCCACCACGTTGCCGATGATGTCGTCGGTGAACGCCGCCACCACGGTCTTTTTCTCCTCGTGCAGCCGCCTGGCCAGCCCCGTCGATCCGAGCAGTCCCTGCTCCTCGGCGGCGAAGAGCGCAAAGACGATGGTCGCCTCGAAACCACCCGGGAATTTCTTCGAGATCACGCGCGTCAGTTCCACCACCGCCGACGTCCCGGAGCCGTCGTCGTCGGCGCCCGGCGCATCGCTGGTGGCATCGGCGGCGTCGACGTTGCAGACGCACGAGTCGTAGTGGCCGCCGATGACCACCACGCGCGAGCTGTCCTTGCCCGGCAGCCAGGCCAGCACGTTCACCACGTGTGCCATCGGGCGGTCGCGAAAGCGGGCGATCGGCACGTCGTGCGGGTCGTACTCGACGCGCAGGCAGCCGCCGCAGTCGCGGCTGAAGGCGCGCAGTTCGTTGTACAGGTAGCGTCGGGCCGCGCCGATGCCGCGGGTCTCCGACGTCGTGTCGCTCATGGTGTGCCGCGTGCCGAACGACACGAGCACCGAGTCGGTGTACCGAATGCGCGCCGCCGACACTTCGGCGAGGGCCGCAACGATGCGCGGGTCCTTTGCCAAACCCATGGTCACGTCGGGGTCCGCCGCCGGAGCGGCGGGCTTGCCGGCGCTCCTCGTCGCCTGCGAGGCGGCAGTGGAGGCGGCGAACAGCAGGGCGGGGAACAGCAGTGTGCGACGCATGGGTGTCATCGAAGGGGAACGGTTGAGCTTACCGAACTGACGGAGAATACGACAGAAGACGTCAGAGGGCGACAGAAGGGCGAGCCTCGGCGGCCCGCCCCTGTCGTCCATCAACTATCGACCATCGTCTGTCGACTATCGTCTATCGTCTATCAACTCCCATCAGAACATGCTCATCGCCATGAAACTCCTCAGGCTGTCATTGCTGGCCCGCAGGCGCGCCGACAGCAGCCGCGTGCACGACCAGAGCACCTTGTAGGCGAGTTCGCGGTTGAAGTCCAGCAGCAGTTCGAAATCGCTGCGCGAGATCGTCAGCAACTTGCAGCCGCCGTTGGAAATCGCGTCGGTGGACCGCTCGCTGCGATCGACCACCGACATTTCGCCGAACAGCGCTCCCTGCTTGAGGATCGCCAGCGCTTCCTCGCCGCTGCCGGGAATCACGCGGCTGATGCGCACCTCGCCCTCGATCACGAGGAAGAGACGGTTCCCCGGCTCGCCCTCGTGGAACACGTACTCGCCGGAAACGAATTCCTGGGTCCGGCAGACTTCCGAGACGCGAGCGAGTTCGCCCTCGTCGAGGTCCTGAAAGATGGCGACGCCCTTCAATAGTTCGACAAAACCGGCCATCGAGCCCTCGGCGGCTGATACAGGGTCCTGGGCGAAGCTACCCGTCCCCCGGGGTGCTGGCAAGCATTCGGCGCCGTGGGTTATGTTGCCCGACATGGAGCGCGACACCCTGGCGACGCTGCCAAACGCCATTTCGCTGTCTCGCCTCTTCCTTGCGGCGCTCTTTCCGGTTGTTCGGCAGCACGACGTGCGGCTGCTCATCCTCGCCGTGGCGGGCCTCACGGACTTCCTCGACGGCTGGCTCGCCCGCCGCCGCCACCAGTTCAGCCCGATGGGCGCCCTCATCGATCCGCTCGCCGACCGCATCTTCGTGCTCGTCGCGGTGTGCACCCTTCTGCTCGAGGGGCAACTTGGCACGCTGCAGTATTTCATCTTCATCTCGCGCGACCTGGCCACGACCGGAGCGTTCCTGATCGTTCGTGCCATCGCCTCGTTGCGTGCGGTGACCTTCCGCGCGCGCTTTTCAGGCAAGCTGGCAACCGTGCTGCAGCTGGCCGCGCTCGTGGCCATCGTCATCGACGGACGATCCACCGCATGGGCCGTTGGCGTCGTCGGCGTCGCGTCGCTCGTGTCCATCATCGATTACACCGTGGCCCTCTGGAGCGCGCGTGTGCGGGCATAGCCTGCGGTCGGTGCTGTTGCTGGCGCCGCTGGCCGCGATAGCGGGGCCGCTGGCCGCGATAGCGGGGCCGCTGGCCGCGATAGCGGGGCCGCTGGCCGCCCAAGGCTTCGCCGCCACGCCCAAGCTGCAGCCCGAGTTCCGCGCCGAGGCGATCGTGGCGCGCGGCACGTCGGCGCTGGTGATGGCCGGAGCCAACGTGCCGGTCGGTTCGTACGTCCGGGCAGGCGCGACAGCGGGGGCGGGAGCTGTCGCGGTTGGCGGAGAAGCGCAGCTGGCGCAGCGCGCCGACGTCACGCTGCGCTTCCTGCTCGACCCCTTCGCCGAGACGCGCTGGGGCCCCTACGCTGGAGGCGGCCTGACGGTGCGTCGCGACGGCACGGAGCGCGCGGCCGCCGGGTTGCTCTTCGTGCTGGGCGTCGAAGGGCGGCGGGGGAAGCGGTGGAGCCCCGCGGTGGAACTGGCGCTGGGCGAAGGCGCTCGATTCGCCGTGGTCTGGCGACGCAGTCGGGCCAACGCGCGCTGATCCGAGCCCGCGTCTACCACGGCCTGCCGTGCCGGGCCGAATGGTCGCCGCTGGACGAAAGAACCCCCCGCCAGCTGCGCTGACGGGGGGTTCGGACCTTCCGTGAATCTGGTGTGCCCTAGGCGGTGACGACGATCTTCTCGTTCACCGGAGCCGAAGCCGCAGACTTGGGCGGTTGGGCGAAACGCTCACCTAACGTACGAAGCTCGGCCATTTCCACGGCCGAGAGCTCGTGATACCGCTCGGTGAAGTACTGCATCGTTTCGTCGAACCACTCCCGCTGATGCTCCGGGTCGCACCCAGCCACTTCGCAACGGATGATGTGCTGGAACAGCTCATCGCGCGCCTGACTGCTTGGCGACGGTGCGTTGCTTGGCTTGCGAGTTGTATTTCGACCCTTGATCATCTCTGAAGAAAAAATTGTAAGTGGAGCGTCCCCGAAAACTAACCGGGCCCTACCCCTTTTCATAGTGAGTACGGGCACCTTTCCCACTTCGTTCAGCCGTTACCCTTCGGTTCTTCCCGAAAGCGCTCGGCCATGCGCATGGCGGGCGCCCATTCGGCAAGCAGCGCCGCCAGCGCATTGGGCGACTCTTCCGGCACCAGGCGGCCAGCAGTCGGAACCGTGCGGAGTTCGGCGCCCTTGATGGCGGTGGCCAGCCGCGTGGCGTCACCGGGAGAACACCACGCGTCCTGCTCTCCCCGCAGCACCAGGGTGCGCGCGATGATCCTGGCGAGGTCCACGTCGCCCATGTCGTCATCCGACACGGCGTTGGCCAGCGCCTGCAGGTGGCGCACGCCGTCCGCACCAACGAACGGCGCGGAGTACCGGGTCACCAGTTTCGCCGGCATCGCCTCGGCCGTCGCGACGCTCTTCTCGAGCAGCGGGCCCAGCCACGCGGCGGCCCCCAGCATGCCACGCGTCGCCTCGAACAGACGGGTTGCCGCCACGCGCCCCAGTTCCGCGAGGTCGTCTCCGCGCCCCTTGCCCGGCGCCGGCGGGCTGATCAGCACCAGGTTGTACACGCGAGCTGGTCGCGTGGCGGCGAGCCTCAGCGCAACCGCGGCGCCAAGATCGACGCCCACGAGCGTCGCGCGCCCGATGCGCAGCGCCGTCATGGCCTGCTCCACGCAGCTCGCCTGGGCGGCGATTCCAAACTCCCGTTCCGGCGGGCGGTCAGACTCCCCGTGGCCCATCAGGTCCAGGGCCCACGCGGTCACCTGACCCAGCGGCAGGGCGGGGGCGACGTGCCGCCACAGGAAGCTGGAGGTGCCGAAGCCATGGAGCAGCACCAGCGGGTGGTCGCCGAAGCCGAAGCGTTCGGCGTGCAACTCGCCCGCGCCGACGGGAATGCGGATGTGGTCGCGGGAGCTCAAGTAGCGATGACGGAAGACGGAAGACAGATGACGGTTGCCAAATATGGGGTAATACGACCGAACGAGCCTCCCCCGGGGTAGCAGCGAGGTTCGGACCCGTACCCCTCGGTCATCGGTAATCTGTCATCCGTCATCCGTCATCTGGCTTGAGTATCCCCCCCGCTTCCCTGTAGCTTGTCCGTACTCTCTCAACCGACGGTATCTCTCGTGGCTCCTACCAATCCCTCGCAGAAGCGCTTCGCGTTTGTCCTCGTCGCCATCGCCGTCGTGGGCGCGGCCACCCTCGGATACGTCGCCACCCGCCCCAAGGGCGGCCCGGTGGCGGTGGACCCCAACCTTCCTCCTGCGAAGGCCGAGGGTTACCTGATGGGCAAGGAGGACGCACCCGTCAAGATCATCGAGTTCGCCGACTTCGAGTGCCCGGCCTGCGGCCAGTGGGCCATGCTCACCGAACCCGACGTGCGCGCGCGCCTCATCTATACCGGGATTGCGTCGATCCGTTTCTACGACTTCCCCCTCCCGATGCACAAGAACACGTGGGCGGCATCGAACGCCGCCGCGTGCGCCAACGACCAGGGGAAATTCTGGGAGATGCACGACCACCTGTTCTATGCGCAGGACCTCTGGAACGGCGAGGCGACGTCGAGTCCTGACAAGAAGATGAAGGGCTTCGCCAAGGAACTCGGCCTTGACGCGAAGAAATTCGAGGAGTGCTTCGACAGCCAGGTGCACTATCCGCGCATCAAGGCCAACGGCGCCGAGGCGGAGCGGCTCGGTGTCGCCGAGACTCCGTCGTTCATCATCGGTGGCCAGCGGTACCCCGGCAACATGCCGTATGACCAGATGAAGCAGATCGTCGACGCTGAGCTGGCCAAGCTTCCGAAGGCCGACACGGCCGGGAAGGGTAGCAAGTGACGCGACGGATGGCCATTGCGGCGATTGCCCTCGTGGGCCTGTTCGTCGCGACCTACCTCTGGCTCTACAAGATCGGCGTGTTGGGCGAAATCAGCTGCGGCATCGGCAGCTGCGAGATGGTGAACACCAGCAAGTGGTCCGTCTTCCTGGGGCAGCCCGTGGGCCTCTGGGGCGTCGGTTTCTACCTGGCGGTGCTCGGCACGGCGGTGCTCGGGACGATGGAGCGGTTCGCCGCGGACCGCCGCATCGCGGTGGCGCTCGTCGTCATGAGCGGCGGCGGCGTGCTGTTCAGCGGCTGGCTCACGTACCTCGAGCTCGCCGTCATCCACGCCATCTGCATCTATTGCGTGGTGAGCGCGGTACTGGTAGTGGCGTTGCTTGGGCTGTCGGTGGCGGACCTGAAGACGAATCGCTGAATGATCAAGCGCGCGGGATTCCCCCTGCGTGAATCCGCTCGATCCGCGAGATCATCTGTTTCGCAGTTGTAGTCTGCCGCACCACGACGTGTCCGACAGCGCACGAAAGGCCGACTCCCAGGTAGGGTCGGCCTTTCCGTTGCCTGCTGATCGCTGCGCCTAGGCCCGCTTGATCTGCCCGTTCCTGGCGTGGGAGGCCTCGCTGAGGCGAAGCCGCGGCCGCAGGTCGTCGCTCTGCTCCTCACGCCGCTCGGGCAGGAGTTCACGCCCGAGCACCACCAGCACACGCGTCACGACCACCGAGGCCAGCGGCTCCGGCACCGTCAGCTCGCGGATGTAGGTGTCGATGGCGCGATCGAACGGCAACTCCTCGGCCAGCGCATCGACGAACGTCAGCGCGTTCTCGACGTGGGTGCGCACCAGCGCCTCCTCGGCGCGCGCCTGCGCCAGCCGCATGCGGCGCTCAACGGCCGGCTGCAGCTTGCGGGGGAACAGCGACTCGGGGAGGAATTTGTCGAGCATATGCGAATTACGAGTGAGAGCGCGACTTGGTTACAGAACTGGTGGAACGTCTCCATCTGCCACCAGCCACCAGCCACCAGCCACCAGCCACCAGCCACGAGCCACCAGCCACCAGCCACTAGCCACCAGCCACCAGCCACCAGCCACCTACCCCTTGAGAATCGCTATCCCGAACGCCGCGACCGTCGCGACCAGCGCCAGCACCCATGGCAGCCACCACGGCGCGCGCTCGAGAAGGCCCCGCACACCAGCCGCGGAGCGGCTCGGCCGCAGCGCGTACGACACTTCCGCAGCCCGTTGCGGTCGCCGGTCCGGTGTCTTTTCCAGGCACTTCATTACCAGCCGGGCCAGCATCGCCGGCGTGTCGGGGCGGCGCTTGCCGATGGGTTCGGGCACTTCCTTGGCGTGCGCGATCATCACCGCTTGCGGCGACTTGCCGCGGAACGGCGGATGCCCGCTCAGCATTTCGTACGCTACGGCGCCCACGCTGTAGATGTCGGCGCGATGGTCCAGCGACGGATCGCCGGCCGCCTGCTCGGGCGCGATGTACGTCGGCGTACCCAGGCTCGTGCCCTGCAGGGTGAGGCGCGGGGCGGCGCCGTCCTGCGAGGCGGAGTCGCTGACCGCCTTGGCGATGCCGAAGTCGAGCACCACCGCCTGCCCGTGAAAGAGCATCACGTTTTCGGGCTTGATGTCGCGGTGCACCACACCCTGGGTGTGCGCGTAGTCGAGCGCGCCGGCAACCTCGACCAGGATCTGCGTCACGCGCTCGATCGGCATCGGCCGTTCCCGCGCCATCAGCTCGCGCAGCGACTCTCCTTCCACGAAGGGCATGGTATAGAACAGCTTGCCCTCGACTGCGCCGGCGTGCAGCAGCGGCACGATGTGCGGATGCTGCAGCCGCGCCGCCAGTGAGATCTCGCGCTTGAACCGCTCGGCGCTCAGCGTCGCGGCGAGTTCCGGGTCGAGCACCTTGAGCACCACGCGGCGATTGAGCGCGCGCTCCGTGGCAAGGAACACCCGCGACATGCCGCCGCGGGGCAGCTCTTCCGCGATCAGGTAGTCGGAGTCGAGAGCGCCCTGCAGCGCCTCGCGCAGCTCAACGGCCACTTGTCACCTCACGGAGCATGTGCTGAGTCGGCCGGTCCGGGCGACGGGGATCATGATTCCTCGCTTTCGTACTGCTCCCTCAATGAAGCGATGACCGCCGGATCGGCCAGCGTCGTCGTGTCTCCCAGTGTCCGCCCCTCGGCGATGTCGCGCAGCAGCCGGCGCATGATCTTCCCCGACCGCGTCTTCGGCAGGTCGGCGCTGAACAGGATGTCGTCCGGCCGCGCGATGGCGCCGATCTTCTCGGCCACGAAATCGCGCAGCTCGTCGCGCAGTGCCGGGCTCTGGTGGTACTCGTCGCGCAGCGTCACGAAGGCCGCAATGGACTGCCCCTTCAGTTCGTGCGCCTTGCCGACGACCGCCGCCTCGGCGACCGCCGGGTGCTCCACCAGCGCGCTCTCCACCTCCATGGTGCCAATCCGGTGGCCAGCGACGTTCAACACGTCATCCACGCGCCCGAGAATCCAGTAGAAGCCGTCGTCATCCTTCTTGGCGCCGTCCCCCGGGAAGTACAGGTCGGGGCGCCCCGGCCACTTGGAAAAATAGGTCTCCACATAGCGCGCATCGTCGCCCCAGATCGTGCGCAGCATCGACGGCCACGGCTTGGTGAGCGCCAGCAGGCCGCCGCCCACCGGAATGTCCTTGGCGTTCTTGTCGAGCAGCGCGGCCTGGTAGCCGGGGAGCGGCATCGTGGCGCTGCCCGGCTTGGTGGACGTCGCGCCGGGAAGCGGCGCAATGACGATCGCCCCCGTCTCGGTCTGCCACCAGGTGTCGACGATCGGACAGCGCTCGCCGCCGATGATCTTGTGGTACCAGATCCAGACCTCGGGGTTGATCGGCTCGCCCACCGTGCCCAGCAGGCGCAGGCGCGACAGATCGTGCCGGGCCGGGTACTGGTCACCCCACTTCATGAACGCGCGAATCGCCGTCGGCGCCGTGTAGAAGACCGAGACGCCGTACTTCTCGCAGATCTCCCAGAACCGGTTGCGCTCCGGCCAGTCGGGCGCCCCTTCGTACATCACGCAGGTGGCGCCGTTGGCCAGCGGCCCGTACACGAGGTACGAATGCCCCGTAATCCAGCCAACGTCGGCCGTGCACCAGAAGACGTCGTCTTCCTTGAGGTCGAACACATACTTCGACGTCATGGCAACGCCGGTGAGGTAGCCGCCGGTGGTGTGGACAATTCCCTTCGGCTTGCCGGTCGTCCCCGACGTGTGGAGGATGAACAACACATCCTCGGAGTCCATCGCCTCGGGTGGGCAGTCGGCCTTGGCCGTCTGCATCAGGCGGTGCCACCAGTGGTCGCGACCCTCCTTCATCTGCGCGAAGGACTCGTCGCCCATGCCGCCGGGACGGCGTTGCACCACGATGACGTCCTTCACCGACGGAGCGCCCTCGAGTGCCTTGTCGGCATTGCGCTTCAGCGGAACGACCTGGCCGCGACGATAGCCGCCGTCGGCCGTGATCAGCACCTTGGCCTGGGCGTCGTTCATGCGGTCACGCAGCGATTCGGGCGAGAAGCCACCGAAAACCACGGCATGGATTGCCCCAATGCGCGCGCAGGCCAGCATCGCGATGGCCGCCTCGGGCACGAGCGACAGGTAGATCCCCACGCGGTCCCCGCGGCCGACGCCGAGCGACTTCAGCACGTTGGCGAACTTCTGCACCTCGCGGTACAGGTCCCAGTAGGTGAGGACCCGTGCGTCCCCCGGTTCTCCCTCCCAGATCAGCGCCGCCTTGTTGCGTCGCGCGCCGCGCACGTGACGGTCGACGCAGTTGACGGAGACGTTCAGCCGTCCCCCCTGGAACCACTTTGCATGCGGTGGCGTCCACTGCAGCGTGTCGGTGAAGGGCACCATCCACTCGAGCTGATGCGCGTGCCGGGCCCAGAAGGCCTCGAAGTCACGCTCGGCTTCGGCGTGCAACGATCCGTCGCTCACCGTAGCCGTGTGCCGGAAATGGTCGGGCGGCGGAAACGAGCGATTCTCGGTGAGGAGGGTGTCGATGTCGGACATAGGAAGAGAGGGACAGAGTACCACAGAGAGAGACAGAGTACGACAGAGCGGCCCACAACGATACGCCGGGCGCGCCCGAGGCGCGATGCCGTGAAGACCACTGTCCCGCGCGAAGCTCTGGCGAGAGTTGGCGATCCGGACATCGGTCCGGCGTGCACCGTCGTCACTTCCGCGACGCTTCACGTGCGTTGTGACGGTTCGAATTCCGCGTGTGACTGTGGCCGAAAATGACGGTCATCCGCGCGATGCGTTCGGTGGCGCGCGACGCAGGGCGCGTTGTCTGCGTCACGATGTGATGGTCGCGTAACGCATTATGCAGCAAAGAGTTATCCAGACATGAAGTTTGGCACGATTCTCGCGTTGCTTACGGGCAACAACTGAAACGCTGCACCACCCGACAAGAGCACACCTGCCGCGAGGCGGGGCCGCAAAGTCAGGAATCTCGGAAGGTCGAGATCGTCCGGCTGCCGGTAGTGAGCGAGGGGTCCGAGTGGACCGCGCACGGCAACTGGATGCACCTGCGGAGTGCGATGTTCGGAGGCGGCGAGAGGAGGCCCCGTGATTCCGCTCACCAATCCAGACCGTGTCGTCCTGCTGGCTCCTGAACGCCTCGTCGCCGAGCACCGGCTCGAGTTCCGTCGGGACGCGTTGGAACGGCTTTCCAAGGCAACCACCGACGGCGCACGACGGCTGACGATCGACCTCCGCGAGACGCGCGAGGTGGACGCGAGCGGACTCGGCGTGCTCGTCCTCGTGCAGAAGCGGGCGCGTGAGAACTTCCTCGAGACGTACCTCTCGCATACCCCGCCCAGCGTACGCCAGCTGCTGCGGCTTACCCAGCTCGAGGCTCTCTTCGAGTTCGAGGACTAGCTACCGCGGGTAGTGGGCGGCGGTGAGGGGAATAGTGGTCGGGACGACCACTCACCACGCCGCCGTCGCGAGGCGACATTCGACCGGGCCTGGCACCAACGTGCCGAGCCCGGTCTTCGTTGTTCCACCAGTCCCCTCCTCCGCACCGCACTCTGCCTCTTCCCCTGAACCACACCGTGCCTCTTCCCCTGCACCTCGCCAGGCTCCATCTCCGACTCCGTGTAATCCCGCTGTTGGCCCTGCTCACCGCCTGCGCGCCCCGTCCCTCGGTGTCGCCGCCGCCGATGTACGCCAAGCGGGCCGAATCAGCGCGCGGCATGGTGACGGCGTCGCATGCCGATGCCGCCGCCGCCGGCGCGTCCATGTTGCGTGCGGGAGGGAACGCCGTTGATGCCGCCGTGGCCACCGCCTTCGCGCTCGCCGTCGTCGATCCCTCGCAGACGGGGCTCGGCGCGGGCGGTGGAATGCTCGTCTGGCATCACGGCTCCGGGCGCGCCGACGGGCTGGATTTCTACGCGCGCAGCGGTGCCGACTCCGACTGGGCCCGCAGCGACACCGCTGCGTCGCGCCGCCCCATCAACGGCCGCTCGGCCGGCATCCCGGGCGCCGTGGCCGGACTCCTCGAGGCGCATGCCAAGTGGGGCAGGCTCCCGCGCACGCAGGTGATGGCACCGGCGATCGTGCTTGCGCGCGATGGCTTCATTGTGTCACCGCTGCTGTCGCGGACATCGGAAAGCGCTCGCGCCAAGTTGTTGGCCGACAGCGCCGCCGCCGCGCTCTTCCTCCCCGGGGGCCTGGCCCTGCGACCAGGCGAGCGCCTGGTGCAACCGCAGCTGGCTCAGACGCTCGAGGCGATCTCCCGTGACGGCCGCAGCGCTTTCTATGAAGGAATTCTCGCCGAGCGCGCCGTGGTGAAGATGCGCGCCCTGGGCAGCCCGGCGACGGTTGCCGATTTCCGGGACTACCCGGTAGCTGCCACCCGGCCGCTGTGCACCCCGTGGTTGGGATACACGCTGCTTTCGGCCGGGCCACCGCTGGGTGGGGCCACGCCCCTGGCGGCGCTCAATCTCCTGGCTGCTTCGGCAGCAGCGCAGCTCGGTTCACCGACCACGCAGGGTGCGGCCGCGGTGCAACTGGTTGGTGCCCTTCGCGTCGCCGGTGCGGATGCGGGTCGCTACCGCGGCGATCCGGCGTACTTCGGCGTGCCATCGCGCGGTCTCACCAGCCCCGTCTTCGCCAGCAAGCGTGCGGCGCTTGTCGCGCAGGTCGATGGGGGCAGCGTGATCGAGCCCGGTGATCCGTGGACGGAGGATGCCCAGGCATCAGCCGGCGCCTGCGGCGCCCTTGAAGGCTGGGGGGCCAGCGCGCTTGGTGCCGATCGTGCCGTGCCGCCGCGTTCGGCCCGCCCGGGCGGCGATGACGCCGCCGCGTCGAATACCACGCACTTCAGCGTCGTGGACGGCGAGCGCAACGCCGTGTCGATGACGTTCACCGTCGGCGTGCTCTTTGGCTCCGGTGTGTACGTGAACGGCTACTTCCTGAACTCGGGCGGCGCGAACTTCGACAACGTGACGCGTGGCCCGAACCGCTATGCCAGCTCCACGATCTCCCCGACGATCGTGCTCAAGGGGAATGAAGTACGCATGGTCGTGGGCGCCGCCGGCTCGCAGTACATTCCCACCGCCACCACGCAGGTGACGTTTCGCCACCTGGCGCTGGGCGAGGATCCGTGGCTCGCCATTGCGTCGCCGCGCCTGCAGCCCGCGCAGGGGCGCACCGTGGAGGTGGAGGCCGGCTTCGCCCCCGAGGTGTACGCCGCGCTGCGCGCGAAGGGCTACTACCCCCTCTCCCGCGTGGGGGACATCATGTTCGGCGGCGTGCACGCGATCGCCGTGGTGAAGGGGAAGCTCATCGGTGTGGCGGATCCAAGGCGGGATGGGGCGGCCGTCGGCTACTGAACCGAACCGGAATTCGGATGACGGAATTGGAATGCGAGCAGTGAATTCGAAGCGGATGGCGGAGTAGATTTCATCCGTCATCCGTCATCCGTCATCCGTCCACCGTCCACCGTCCACCGTCCGCCGTCCGTCATCCGTCCTCTGTCATCCGACCATGCTCCATCCCTGGCACGACCTCCCCACCGGCACGCACCCGCCCGACGTCGTCACGGCGGTCATCGAGATCCCGCGCGGCAGCCGCAACAAGTACGAGCTCGACAAGGAGTCGGGGTTCTTCAAGCTCGATCGCGTGCTGTACAGCGCGGTGCACTATCCGGGCGACTACGGGCTGATCCCGCGTACCCTGCACGAGGACGGCGATCCACTGGACGTCCTCGTGCGCATCAACGAGCCGACCTTCACGGGCTGCCTCATCGACGTGCGGCCGATCGGAATCCTGCGCATGAGCGACCGTGGTGAGCCCGACGACAAGATCCTCGCCGTGCCGGTGAACTCGCCGCACCACGAGGAGCACTACGACATTGCCGACATGCCGCAGCATTACCTGACGGAGATCGAGCACTTCTTCCACATCTACAAGGACCTCGAAGGAAAGCGCTGCGAGGTCGTCGGGTGGGGGAAGAGCGAGGAGGCGATGCGGGTCGTGATGGAATCGATGGCGAGGTACAACGAATCGGAATTCGGATCCCGGAAGTAGAATTCCGAATTCCGATTCGTCCTAGGTCCCTCGAAGTCGGCGTTTCCACGCCGAGAGCTCGCTCTCGCGCACCAGCTTGGTCTCGACGCGCACCGCGCCCATGAACGCCGAGCCCTTCACCCGGATCGCCGGTGCGTTGAGCGTGCTGGCGGTTCCTGCCGTGCGGTCGGAGAACTCGCCCATCACCGCAAGGCCGTCGACGTCGGCGTGCAGTCCCGGCGGCAGCAGTATGCGGACCTCGCCCATCAGCGCCGTGGCATCGATGTCGACGCCTCCATCCGGAATCTGCGCCTCGCGCAGGTCGAGGCGCACCGCCCCCATTGCGGCGAAGACGTGCACTCGGCTCGGCACCACCCACCGGCCCTGCCGGCGAACCTCGCCCATGAGCGCGAGGAACCGCTTCTCGTGCGGCGCGCTCGCTGCCGGCCCCACCGAGAACATCGGCGGCGGCTCGTAGGCCGCCGTCGACGGCAGGAGTGCCGGCAGGCCACCCAGCAATGACCGCAGCTCGGCCGTCGACGCGGCGCGGTACACCTGCTCGAAGCGGACCTCGAGCTCCTGCGTGGTGAGGTGGTCCTGGGCAAAGTGCGAGGCGAGCGCCTGCACGGCGCGCTCGCGTTCGAGTTCGAGGCTCATGCGATCCCTACGGGGCAAGTCGGCCTACGGTTGCGCCCCGATGGCACCGTGATCCACCGGTTCAGGTTCGTCGGTGAGGAGAAGGTACTGATAGACCAGCGCGGCGATGATCGCCCCCGTGATCGGCGCCAGCCAGTAGATCCCCTGGGCCTCGTAGATCCCGCTGGCGAACGCCGGCCCGAACGAGCGCGCGGGGTTCACCGAGGCGCCGGTGAGCGCGCCGAAGGCCAGGATGTCGACGGTCAGCGCGAGGCCGATGCCGAAACCGCCGATCTTGGGTGCGCGATGGTCCACCGCCGTGCCGAACACCGCCCACATCAGGAACATCGTTCCCACCATCTCGAGGACGTACGCCTGTCCCGTGGTCACGTCGAGCGAGACCGACTGGCCACCGCCGCGTGTGGCCGCGAAGAGTGCCGCGGGAAAGGTGAACTTGAGCACGAACGCCGCTGCCGTGGCGCCTGCCAGCTGGGCCGCCACGTAAAGGCCGGCCATCATCGGCTCGATGCGTCGCACCACCAGCATTCCGATGGTGATGGCGGGATTGAAGTGCGCGCCGGTGTGCATGAAGGCCGACACGAAGATCGCCAGCACGAGGCCGGTCGCCAGCGCGACGGCGACGAGATTGCCGCCCCCCTGCGAGGTCTGCATGATGGCGGCGCTGCCGACGAACGTCAGCGCGAAGGTACCGATGAACTCGGACAGGAAGTGACGGATCGAGTCGCGCATGGCCGGGCCGGAGTTGGAGGTCGTCGGGGACCTACTGGGGGCGAAGCGAAGCTAGGTCGCCGTGCGCGGCCAAGCTACCCCTCGAACTCGCCGGTCACCCCGTGCCGGTCACCCGGCTGTCGCTCGAAGCTGCCGTAGCGGCGATGGAAATAGACGAGCGGTTCCTCGGCGAACGTGCGTGCGCTGAGCACCTCGCCGACGATGATCACGTGATCACCGCCGGGGTGCACCGCCGTGCGACGGCACTCGAGGTGGGCCGCGGCGCCGTCGAGCAACGCCGGGCCGGACGCCGCGCGAGTGAACGATACGCCGTCGAACCGGTCGATCGTCTGGTCGGCGAAGCGCCGCGACAGCTCGCGCTGCGCCGTGCCGAGGATGCTGACGCCGAACGTCTCGGTGGCGAGCAGGTGCGGAAGCAGCGTGGCGGTCTCGTCGAGACAGACGAGCACCAGGGGCGGTTCAAGCGACAGCGACGAAAAGGCGCTCACCGTCATGCCGTGGTCGCTGCCGTCGCCGCCGCATGCGGTCACCACCGTCACGCCCGAAGCGAAGCGCGACAGCGCCGCGCGGAACTGGGCGACGTCCAGCGTGCTCACGGGCGCCACGCGCTCACTGCCGCCAGGCCGCCCACCGCCGTCGCCAGCAGGTTCACCACATCGTTCGTCACCCAAATGAACCCTCCGCGGTGGCGGGTGCGAAACCCGCACGTGTGCACACGGCGCTCGGTCCACTCGCCGCACGACTCGCACCACCGGCGCGACTGCACCGTGGCCCCCAACAGCGAATCGGTCAGCGCGCCGGCGAGTCCGCCGACGAACACTGCCTCGAGCCGTGGGATGTCGAAGGGCGTCGAGAACGATGCCACGGCAAGCAGCGAGATCAGGAACGACCCGGCAACCGCCGCACCCAGGCCGAACGCGCTTATTCCACCCGAAGTTCCGGGCTCCACGGGGGTCCACGAGATGATCGATCGCGGTGCGGCTTCGAGTGCCATGCCGATCTCGGTGGCCCACGTGTCCGCCGTGGCGGTGGCCAGCGCGCCGAAGCCGAAGAGTCCGGCCTCCCAGCTGCCGCTCACGCCCCAACCCACGGCCGCCACGGCAAACAGGCCACCGTTGGCCAGCACTTGCCAGGCGTCGCGTGCGCGCGAATCGGGGAGCACGCTGAACGAACGCTGCCGCTTGACGTCGGCGCGCCAGCGGCCGAACAACATCGACGTGTAGAAGAAGGCCGCGAGGGCGCAGGCCCAGCCGATGCCGCCAGCCACCGCTGCGGTGCCGAGCGCGAACGCCGAATACGCACCGCCCATCGTCAGTTCATTCCGTCGGTAGGTGCGTACGGCGGCAAGCCCCACGAGGGTGCCGCCGAGGAGTGTGCGAGGAATGAGGTCGATGAACACGAGTCGGTGAGTCCCGGCGAGGCTGTCGGAAGCTCTACGGTGCCAGCGGACTGCGCAAGCGCGCCGTGCCGCGCTGCGCTCGAC
>JBBTFF010000082.1:30622-32563 GCA_038041995.1 Gemmatimonadota bacterium
GCCGCGCTGCGCTCGACTGTTCGGCCGCACGCCCGCTGGTTACTTTGCGAAACCGATGCCCGAACCCGTCGATCCCCTCATTCCGCTGAGTCTCCTCGAGGCCGTCCGTACCGTCGACCTCCCCGACAACGACCTCGAGGCCGAGTTCGTGCACGAACTGCGCAACAAGCGGCTCGGGCTCAGCGATACGGTCTTTGCCCAGATCAAGCGCTTCACCGAGGCCATGCGCCGCAAGCAGCGCACCGACTTCGCGGAGGCGGTGGGAATCGCGCGCCTCATCGGGCGGCGCCCCGATGCCGAGGCCGTGTTTCGCGAGGCGGGGCGCTATTTCGCGCGTCAGGTGTACCTGACCATCTCGCCGCTGACGCGCCGGGCGCTGCGCTCGCTGCCGGCGCTGTTCACGCGCCCCATCGCACTGCGGCACGTGCGCCGCATCGCCCAGCGCTACGCCCGCGGCTCGGTGCGCCGCGTCGGCGGCACCATCATGCTGGAAATCAGTGACTCGGTGACCCGAGATGCCACGCCCAAGCTCGGCGGATGCGCCTTCTATGAGTCGGCGCTGCGTGAGCTCATTCAACAGATGGTCGGCGGAGTGGGCGCCGTCGATCACGTCCGCTGCGCGTCCCGCGGCGAAGGGAGCTGCGAGTGGCGCGCCGAGTGGCGTCCCATGCGCGGCAAGGGATGACCCAATGCTGACCCCGGTTTCAATCGTGTCCTTGCAGGCCGCCCTGCGTGAGGCGGGCGTTGACGGCTGGTTGTTGTATGACTTCCGCGGGATCAACACCATCGCCCGCGGGCTCGTTGGCGTGGAGGGCTTCGTCTCCCGCCGCTGGTTCGTCTGGGTTCCGGCGTCGGGGACGCCGACCGCCATCACCCACGTCATCGAGCAGACGCCGTGGCAGGCGTGGCCCGCGGCGTGGGAGAACCAGCGGTACAGCGCGTGGCCCGAGCTCGAGTCGGCCATCGCGCGCCTGGTGAAGGGGCGGCGCATTGCCATGGAGTACTCACCGGGCGACGCCGTACCGTACGTGGACTACGTGCCGGCCGGCGTGCTGGAGATGGTGCGCGCCACCGGCGCCACCGTGGTGTCGTCGGGCGACCTCGTGACGCGTTTCCTCGCCGTGTGGAGCGACGCCGAGCGCGCCGCGCACCGGGTGGCCGCCGAGCAGTTGCGCACCATTGCGTACGCCGCCTTCACGCGCGCGGGCGCGGCGGCTCGCGCCGGCGCCCCGCTGACCGAGTACGCGCTGTGCGAGTGGATCCGCGGCGAGTTCGCCACGCTGGGTCTCACGACCGACCACGGGCCCAATGTGTCGGCCACCGAGAACGCGGCCAACCCGCACTATGATCCATCGCCCGACCAGCCGCGTTTCCTCAAGGTAGGCGACATCATCCTCATCGACCTGTGGGCGATCGCGCCGGGCGGGATGTGGGCCGATCAGACCTACATGGCGAGCATCGGCGCGCCGAGCGAGCGAGCGGTGGAGGTGTGGAACGCCGTGCGCGACGCGCGCGACGCCGCCATCGCGCTGCTGCACGAACGGCTCGCCTCGGGCGCGCCAGTGCGCGGCGGCGAAGCCGACGATGCAGCTCGCGCCGTCATCACCGCGCGCGGCTTCGGGCCGTACTTCACGCATCGCACCGGTCACAGCATCGATGCGAGCGGCCTGCACGGGTCTGGCGCACACCTCGACAACCTCGAGACGCGCGAGGAACGCGTGCTGCTGCCCGGGGTCGGCTTCTCCATCGAACCGGGCATCTACATCGCGGGCGAGATCGGCATGCGCAGCGAGGTGAACGCCTATCTCGACGGGCGTACGCTGGTGGTGACGCCGGCGGAGCCGCAGCGGGAGATCTTCGTGGTCTGACGGCGATGACGGATGACAGATGACAGATGACAGATGACAGATGACGGATGACAGATGACAGATGACAGATGAC
>JBBTFF010000082.1:32663-36173 GCA_038041995.1 Gemmatimonadota bacterium
GATGACAGATGACAGATGACAGATGACGGATGACAGATGACAGATGACAGATGACAGATGACAGATGACGGATGACCGATGACAGCGGGGGCGGTGGCGCTATTGCGTTGCCGCCCCCACTTTCTTCCGCCGTAGTCGGTCATCCGTCATCCGTCATCCGTCTTCCGTCATCTGCCTTGCCCTCCCTCCGTCGCGAACTCGGACTCTTCTCCGCCGCGCTCATCGTCGTCGGTGGCATCATCGGGTCGGGGATCTTCTTCACCCCGGCGGCCACCGCCGCGGCGCTGCCGTCGTCCGCCTGGGTGGTCTTCGTCTGGGCGCTCGGTGGCGTCGTGGCGCTCGCCGGCGCGCTGACCTACGCCGAACTGGGCGCGATGCTTCCCGAAGCCGGCGGCCCCTACGTCTACATCCGCGAGGCGTTCGGTGCGCTCCCTGCCTTCCTCTGCGCCTGGATGACCGCGGGCCTCATTGCCAGCGGGGCGATCGCCGCCGTAGCGATGGGCTTTGCCGGCTACCTGAGCCGCTTCGTTGCCGTCGATGCGGTGGGCGGTCGACTTGGCGTCGCCGCGATTACCATCGTCGCGCTGACGGCCACCAACTATTTCGGTGTGCGCCCGGGCGCCGCGGTGCAAAACGTGCTCACGGTGACGAAGATCGCCGCCTTGCTTGCGCTCGTGGTCGGCGGCGTCGTGCTCCTGGCCGGGCCGCACACGGCACCTCCGCCGGTGGTGACTGCGCCCGAGCCGTTGCCGCTGGCGCAGGGTCTCGCCGCCGCGTTCGTCGCCGTGCTCTTCACCATCGGTGGCTGGCAGCAGATGAACATGATTGCCGGGGAGATCAAGAATCCGGCACGCAACATTCCCCGCGCACTCGGCATCGGCATCGGCATCGTGATCACGGTCTACCTGGGCGTGACCGGCGCCTACCTGGGGGCGCTGGGGCGCGATGGCCTCGCGGCGAGCGCGGCGCCGGCCGCCGACACCGCGGCGCGCCTGGCGGGGGCGGGAGCAGCCACCGCCATGACGGTGGCGGCAATGCTCTCCATACTGGGCTTCGTCAGCGTGGCCCTGCTCACCAACGCCCGCATGGTCTTTGCCCTCGGCGCCGACACGCCTCTGCTGCGCGCCGCCGCCCGGGTGCATCTGCGCTTCGGGTCGCCGCACGTCGCACTCACGGTGCTCGGCGCCTGGTCGCTGATGCTGCTCTTCGTCACCCGGGGAAACATCGGGACGCTGCTCAGCGGCGTCGTCTTTGCCGACTGGATCTTCTTCTCGCTCGGCGCGGCCTGCGTCTTTCGGCTGCGGCGCACACGGCCGAATGCGGAGCGGCCGTACCACGCACTGGGCTACCCGTGGCTGCCGGCGTTCTTCGTCATGGCCGGCGTTGTGGGCGTCGTCAGTGCGTACGCCAGCGCGCTGCGAATGTCGTTGTTCGGCACCGCGCTGCTGGGCGTAGGCGCGCTGTTCTGGTGGTTCGCAGGCAAACGGACGGCGTAGAGCGTACGGCGTATAGCTCACAGCTTCTTTTCGCTTGTGCTATCCGACGCCCAGATGCCTGTCAGCAGCCATCGCCGCAAACAGCAGTGCCAGGTAGAGCAGCGAGTACTTGTACACCCACCAGGCCACGGCCGTCCACTCCGCGCCAGCCGCCGAGCGCACGCGTATGCGCCAGACGCCCCAGAGCAGCAGCCCGCCCAGGACGAGCACCGCAACCTGGTAGACAAGGCCGAAGACGCCGAACGTCACCGGCAGCATGGACAGGCCGAACAGGAGCACGGTATACCAGAACATCTGGTCGATGGTTTCCTGTTCGCCCCAGACGTTCGGCGCCATGGGCACGCCGGCGCGCCCGTAGTCGCGCTGCTTGAGGAGTGCCAGCGCCCAGAAGTGCGGCGGTGTCCAGTAGAAGATGATCAGGAACAGGTAGATCGAAGCCAGGTCGACGCGCCCCGTGACCGCAGCCCAGCCGACGAGGGGCGGAAAGGCGCCGGCCGCGCCGCCGAGGACGATGTTCTGCGGCGTGGTGCGCTTGAGCCAGCGTGTGTACACGAAGACGTAGAAGTAGAACCCCGCCAGCGCCAGCGCGGCGGTGAGCACGTTCACGAAGTGCGCCAGCATCCAGGTGGCCGCCGTGGCAATGGCGATGCCGAACGCCAGGACGGCGCGCGGCGTCATGCGCCCGCTCGGGATGGGGCGCAGTTTCGTGCGCGCCATCAGGTCGTCGATGTCGCGGTCGAGGTACATGTTCACCGCGTTCGCCCCGCCGGCCATCAGGTAGCCGCCAATGCCGGTCCAGAGGATCGTCGCCCAGCTCGGGCTTCCCGCCACGAACATCGGGGCCAGGGTGGTGACAAGCAGCAGCGAGATGATGCGCGGCTTCGTCAGCGCAATGAGATCGCGCGCCAACGACGGTTCGCGCGCCGGGGCGGCCGTGGGCGCCGTCACGTGGTCGTCTCGCTGGACACCGGTACGCCTGCGTCGTGGCGCTCGACGGCGCGCCACGTGGCCACCAGCACGAGCGCCAGTGCGATGACCGGCACGATCGCGTAGCTCCACTCGATGCCCCGCTGGGCGCGCTCCGACGACGCCCCGCGCATGGCGCGAACCGTCGAGCGGAGGATCATCATCTGGCCGATCACCACGAGCGCGGTGGCGATCCAGAATAACGAGGGCAGGGGAAGGGGCAGGGGCAGGGACATGAGAGACTTGAAGAATCGCCTGCGGAACCGGGCATTTCAACGGGTCCATCAACGGATCCGCCACTCGCGCTCGTCCGGCTTACTCGCTACACTAGCGCGATGACGCCACCGACCCTGCCCCCCGCGCCGACGCTGCAGCGTCGCATCGGCCTCTGGTCCGCTATCGCGGTCGTGATCGGTTCGACCATCGGTTCCGGCATTTTCCGTTCGCCGGCCGGCATTGCCGACAAGCTTCCCGGCCCGCTTCCCATGCTCTCGGTTTGGGTGATGGGCGGCATTTTCGCGCTGTGCGGCGCGCTGACACTCGCCGAGGTGGCGAGCGCGCTGCCGCAGACCGGCGGCATCTATGTCTTCGTGCGCGACGGGTGGGGGCGACTTCCCGCCTTCCTGCTTGGCTGGGGGCAGCTGGTGATGATCCGCGCCGCCTCGCTCGGGGCCATCGCCATCACCTTCAGCGAGTACCTCCATCGCGTGATCGGCATCGATCCCGTAGCCCCGGAGCACATGATGCAGGTGCGCGTCGGGGCGGCCGTCGCGATCCTGCTGACCGGGACGTTCAATATCCTCGGTGTACGGCTCGGTTCGGCCGTCACCAACCTGACGACGGTGGCCAAGTACGGCGGGCTGCTCTTCATCATCCTCGTCGCATTTACCATCGGATGGCCCAGGACCGGTGGATACTTCACGCCGGCGGTGCCCGCCGGGAGCATCACGACGACCGCGTTCGGGCTGGCGCTCGTGTCGACGCTGTGGGCGTTCGACGGCTGGGCCGACCTGAGCTATGCCGCCGGTGAGGTGAAGGATCCCCAGCG
>JBBTFF010000082.1:36273-39949 GCA_038041995.1 Gemmatimonadota bacterium
GTACCTGACCCCGTGGGTGGCCATCGCGCTGACGGCCGGGCTGGGCGCGCTCTTCGTGCTCACGCGGACGTTCGAGCAGCTCGCCGACGCGTTCGTGACGGCCTTCCTGCCGTTCTACGCGCTGGCGGTGGCCGCGATCTTCCGCTTGCGTGGGCGCCCCAACTACAAACCGTCGTTCCGCGTGCCGCTTTACCCCGTGGTGCCGCTGCTCTTCGTGGTCTCGGTCATCTACCTGCTGGCCAACGGCTTCGTCAACCCGGCCAGCCGCTGGATGACGGTATCGGTATTTGGCGTTTTGCTGGCCGGAATTCCTGTGTACTACCTCACGGTCGGGCGCCGCGTCACGTGACCAACTGGAGACAATTGGCGCGTTGACCGGCGCCAGTTGGTGGTCGTATCTTTCCCGATCCATCCGACCCTCGGTCGCGATGAGTCGTTCGGTGCGTCCCCACCCCTTATCTATAGGATTTCATCAGCATATGAACCTTTCTCGTCTGAGGGTCCGCCTGGGCGCCATTGCCGCGTTGTCGCTGGCAGTGGCCTCCACGGCGTTCGCGCAGGTCACGACCGGCAGCGTGTCCGGCCGTGTTACCGATGCATCGGGCAACCCGATCGACGGGGCCCAGGTTCAGGTGGCGCTGCGCTCGACCGGTTCATCCCGCGGCGGCATCACGAAGAGCGACGGCCGCTTCACGGTGCCGGGCCTCGAAAGCGGCTCGGGCTACGTGGTGACGGTGCGCCGCATCGGTTTCCAGCCTGAGGCGCGCGAGGGTGTGACGGTCGCGCTCGGCCAGACATCCCGTCAGGATTTCCAGCTCAAACAGGCGGTTGCCACGCTGGCTGCCGTGACGGTGAGCGGGCAGTTCGACCCGATCTTCGCGACGTCCACGAAGGGCTCCGGGATCACGGTGTCGGATTCGGCGCTGCAGCGCCTTCCGTCGCTCGGTCGCAATTTCACCGACTTCGTGGCCCTCACGCCGCAGGTCTCCAACTCGGGTCCCGGGCTTTCGGGTGGTGGCGCCAACAACCGCTACAACAACATCCAGATCGACGGTTCCACCGAGTCCGACCTCTTCGGCCTTGGGTCCACCGGTCAGCCCGGCGGCCAGGCGCGCGGCAAGTCCATAGGCATCGAATCGGTGAAGGCGTACCAGGTGCTCCTGTCGCCCTACGACGTGCGCTACGGCAACTTCGCGGGCGCGCTCATCAACGCGGTGACGAAGAACGGCACCAACGACTTCAAGGGTTCGGCCTACTGGTACTTCCGCGACCAGGAGATCACGCGCGCCCAGCCGTACCTGTCGAAGTTCCGGCAGACGCAGACCGGCTTCTCGCTGGGCGGCCCGATCCTCAAGGATCGGGTGCATTTCTTCATCAATCCGGAGTTCCAGAGCCAGGTCGCCCCGGCGTCGGGTCCGTACGTGGGGCTCGCGGGCGCCACGAACCTCCCGACCGTGGTCGACATCGGCCGCTTCAACACGATCGCTTCAAGTTTCGGGCTGCCGACATCGACGGGCGGACCGCGCACCAACGAGAATCCGCTGACCAACCTGTTCGTGCGCTTCGACATCCAGAAGCTGCCGTTCAACTCGTCGCTGGTGCTGCGCCACAACTATGGCAAGGCCGAGGATGACAATTTCGGCCGATCGTTCACCGGTACCACGTTCGCCCTGCTCAACAACGGCTACGCGTTCAAGTCGGACAAGGGCGCGACGGTCGCGCAGCTCCGCTCGTCGTTCGCCGGCGGCGCCTACAACGAGATCTTCGCCGGCTTCACCACCATTCGCGACCGCCGTCGGGCGTTCGCCGGCGGCGTGCCGCAGTTCCAGGCGAGGTCGACCACCGGCTTTACCATCGTCTCCGGCTCGGAGCGCTTCAGCCACGGCAACGAGCTCGACCAGGACATCCTGGAGCTGACGGACAATCTGCAGATCCCGATCGGCACGCACCGCTTCACGCTGGGCGCCACGTACTCGACGTACAAGCTGCGCAACCTGTTCGCCCAGTCGATCTTCGGCGTCTGGAACTTCAACTCGCTCGACGACTTCCATGCGGGCAAGACGAACCAGTACATCGTGGGTGTGCCGCTGCCGACCGGAACGGACGGCGCGGTGCGCTTCAACTCGAGCCTGCTCGGCTTCTATGTGCAGGACGAGTTCAACCTGACGCCGCGGCTCACCGTGACGGCCGGCCTGCGCGCCGACGTGCCCAGCTTCGGAGACAAGCCGCCTGAGAACCCGACGATCATCACGCAGTTCAATCGCAACACGTCGGAGCTGCCGACTGGCAACATGACGATCTCGCCTCGCGTCGGCTTCAACTGGGACGTGACGGGCGACAGCCGGAACCAGGTGCGCGGCGGCGTCGGTATCTTTGCCGGACGTCCGGCCTACGTCTGGCTCTCGAACTCGTTCCAGAACTCCGGCCTCTCCGGCGTCGCCCTGCTGACGTGCAATTCGCCGTCGGCCCCGGTCATGACGGCGGCGTACATTGCGAACCCGCCGCAGGCCTGTGCCACCGGCGCCACGGCCTCGCTGTCGGCGACCGCCGAGGTCGACCTGCTGAGCAAGGACCTCAAGTTCCCGCAGAGCCTGCGCGCGAACCTCGGCTACGACCGCCAGCTGGGCCACGGGCTGGTTGCCAGCTTCGAGGCGTTGTACACCAAGGGCCTGAACGCGCTGTTCTACCAGAACATCGCGCTGGGCGCGCCGCTGGGCACCGACCCGCACGGCCGCCTGATGTATGGCACGGCGCCGTTTGCCACGAACCTCAAGTTCCCCGGCCGCACCACGGTGCTCGATGTCAGCAACCAGTCGAAGGACTACAGCTACCAGCTGACCGCCGGCCTGCAGCGCCGCTGGCGCAACAACTGGGAAGGTTCCGTGTTCTACACGTTCTCGAAGGCGATGGACGTGCAGAGCCTCGGTTCGTCGACGGCGTTCTCGCAGTACCGCTTCGGCCGCTCGGCGGGCTACCTGCCGCAGGAGTCGACGGAGCTGGCGACCTCGATGTTCGAGCAGCCGCACCGCATCGTGGCCAACGGCACCTACTCGTTCAAGTTCGGCACCGACGTTTCGCTCATCTACTACGGCGAGTCGGGCATGCCGGTCCACTACCTGATTGGCGGTTCGAGCGCGGGTGACGTGAACGGTGACGGCATCGGCAACGACCTCATGTACATCCCGAAGAACGTCACTGACCCGAACGAGATCATCTTCGTGCAGAGCGGGTCGAATTCGCCGGAAGTGCAGGCGGCCGCGTTCGACAAGTTCATCTCGGACAACAAGTGCCTCGATGATCAGCGTGGCAAGATCATGGCGCGCCACAGCTGCCGCGAACCGATGCGTCATTTCGTCAACCTTACGCTCCGCCAGAACCTCGGCAAGCTCGGGCTGGCAAACGCCATGCACGCGCCGGCGTTGAGCAACGTCACGGTGTCATTGGACGTCTTCAACCTCGCGAACCTTCTCAACCGCGACTGGGGCAAGGTGCGCTCGGCGGGTTCCAACTCGGCGATTCTCGGCCCGCTGAACTACTCGACCAAGGAAACCGGGTCGATGGTCGGCGCCGCCGGAACAGCCGCGCGCCCGAAGTTCACGTTCAGCCCGGCGACGACGTTTGTAAACGACCAGAACATCGCGTCGAACTATCGGATGCAGCTGTCGGTGAGATACGC
>JBBTFF010000083.1:0-12069 GCA_038041995.1 Gemmatimonadota bacterium
CGTGGAGGCAGCGGTGCGCTCCGCGCTGCACGAGGGGTGGAGGACGGCAGACCTGCTGGCTTTTGGGCGACGGCCGTGCACTACGGCCGAGTTCGGTGCCGAAATCGAGAGGCGGCTTCACTGAATATGCGACGACCCAGCGTCGCGGTCTCGGCGCTCCTGTCGCACCCCACGACGCGAGGATATTTTCACGTCGCGCCGTGAAGCCACCAACTCCGAGGGCCCATTGTCCTCTGCCATCACGCCCGAAACGCCCGAGACGGTCCGCGAACTGGTCGTCGGCTGGCGTCGTCACCTGCACCAGCATCCCGAGCTCTCGTTTCACGAGAAGAACACGTCGCAGTTCGTCGCCGACACCCTGGCGTCGTTTGGCAATCTCGAGATCACCCGCCCCACCGCGACCAGCGTCGTCGCGCGGCTGACCGACGGTGGCGGCCCGGGCCCGGTGCTGGCCATCCGGGCCGACATCGACGCGCTGCCGATCCAGGAAGCCAACAGCCACGACTTCGTGTCACGGAATGCGGGCGTGATGCACGCCTGCGGGCACGACGGTCACACCGCCATGCTGCTCGGCGCGGTGAAGATACTCGTATCCCGGCGCGCAGAGCTTCGCGGGGAAATACGGTTCCTCTTCCAGCACGCCGAGGAGCTGTATCCCGGTGGCGCCCGGGAAATGGTCAGCGTCGGCGTGCTCGATGGCGTCGACAAGGTCATCGGCGCGCACCTCTGGCTGGGCTTGCCGTGCGGCCAGGTGGGCGTCAAGCCGGGGCCGCTGATGGCTTCGCTCGACACCTTTCGCGTCACCATCGAGGGAACCGGTGGCCACGCGGCCATGCCCCACCAGACGGTCGACCCGATCGCCGTGGCCGCGCAGATCGTCACCAACCTGCAGCACATCGTGTCGCGCAACGTCGACCCGCTCGCCTCGACGGTCATCTCGGTGACGCAGATCAACGGCGGAACGACGACCAACGTGATTCCCGGATCGGTGGAGATGGCCGGCACCGTACGAACGTTCGATCCCGCCCTGCGCGCGAAGATCCCCGAGCTGATGCAGCGCGTGATTGCCGGCGTGACCACGGCGCACGGCGCGCGCCATCGCTGGGAGTACGAGGCTGGATACAACGCCGTCATCAACGACGCCGAGGCGAGCGACCTGGTGCGCCGCGCCGTCGTTCGCGCGCTCGGCCCGGAGGTGCTGGTGGAAGCCACGCCGACGATGGGCGCCGAGGATTTCTCGGCGTACCAGCAGGCCGTGCCGGGGGCGTTCTTCTTCATCGGGGCGCGCAACGAGGAGCGCGGCATCGTGCATCCGCACCATCACGAACGTTTCGACCTCGACGAACGCGCGCTCGATCACGGCACGCGCATCTTCGTCGCGGCGGCCAGCGAGTTCCTGGGGGCGAACGGCAATGCAACCTGAAGCACCGTCGCCGCAAGCCGGGCGGCCACGCGAGCACGAGTGGCACGCGTACCATGCGCTCGCATTGCTGCCGACGATCGGCATGCTCGGCGGCCTGCCGTTCGCCAACCGCGTCTATCCGTTGGTGCTCGGGCTGCCATTCCTCATGGCGTGGCTCGTCGGGTGGGTGGTCGCCACCTCCGCGATCATGGCGTTCATCCTGAGGCTTGATAGAGCGCGAGGGCTGGCGTCCGACCAAGCGCAGGGCGAGCGGTCAAAGGCGGGTCATGAAGAGCCGGGTTCATCGGAGCGGGCGAATTGACAACGTCACTCGCCATCCTCGGCGTCGTCTTCGCGGTCGCCATCGCGCTGGGATTGCTGGCCAAGCGCGGCCACACCATGACGCTCGAGCAGTGGAGCGTCGGCGGCCGTGGCTTCGGCAGCATCTTCGTCTTCCTGCTGATGGCCGGCGAGATCTACACCACCTTCACCTTCCTCGGCGGCAGCGGCTGGGCGTACGGCAAGGGTGCGCCGGCCCTGTACATCCTCTGCTACCTGACGCTCGCCTACAGCCTGTCGTACTTCCTGCTCCCCGCCATCTGGCGCTATTCGCAGGGGCGCCGACTGATCTCGCAGGCCGATTTCTTCATCTCCAAGTACGAGAGCCCGGCGCTTGGCATGCTTGTCTCGGTGGTCGGAGTCGCGGCACTCATCCCGTACCTGGTGCTGCAGCTCAAGGGATTGGGCATAATCGTCTCGGAGGCCTCGTACGGCGCGATATCGCCGACGGCCGCTATCTGGAGCGGCACGGCCGCGCTCATCGGTTATGTCGTCGTCTCCGGCGTTCGCGGTTCGGCGTGGACTGCCGCCCTCAAGGACGTGATGATCCTCGTCATCGTCGTGGCGATGGGCATCTACTTGCCCCTTCATTACTATGGCGGGTACGGCGCGATGTTCGAGGCGATCGACCACGCCAAGCCGGGCCTGCTCACGCTGCCGGCGGCGGGGATGAGCCAATCCTGGTTCATCTCGACGGTGTTGCTCACGTCGGTGGGCGTGTATACGTGGCCGCAGTTCTTCGCCGGGGTGTACACGGCGCGCGGCGAGAACGTCTTCCGCAAGAACGCCGTCGTGCTGCCGCTGTACCAGCTGGTGGTGCTGTTCGTCTTCTTCGTCGGGTTCGCCGCGTCGCTCGTGGTGCCCGGACTGACGGGCCCTGACGCGGATCTCTCGCTCTTCCGCGTGGCGAAGCTGGCCTTCGCCCCGTGGGCGGTCGGGATGATCGGCGGCGCGGGGCTGCTGACGGCGCTCGTGCCGGGCTCGATGCTGCTCATCACCGCCGCCACGATACTCGGCAAGAACGTCTTCGGGGCACTCGCCCCGTCGAGCAGCGAGCATACCATCGGCATCGTGGCGCGAGCAATGGTGCCGGTGCTGGCGCTCTTCGCGCTGTACCTCACGCTGCAGGGCGGACAGGCCATCGTCATGCTGCTGCTGATGGGCTACAACGTGGTCACCCAGCTCTTTCCGGCGCTTGTGCTCTCGTTCGGGCACAAGCCACGCATCAGCGCAAAGGCCGCGCTCTCCGGCATCCTGGCGGGCGAGTTGACGGTCGCCGCAATTACCCTCTCCGGCACCACCATCGCCAGGCTCGCGCCCGCGCTTCCGCAGGTGGTGAAGGACCTCAACATCGGGATCGTAGCGCTGGCGGTAAACGTTGCCGTCATAGCGCTGGTGACGCTCGTCACGCGGCGCCCCGTGCCGGCGCAGCAGCGCCCGGCAACGGTTCCGGCGGCCTGATCCCAAGGCGGTTCTCATGCCTGGCCTCTTTGACCCGTTCATTCTCCGCGGCGTGACGCTGCGCAATCGCATCGCCGTTTCGCCGATGTGCCAGTATTCCGCGTCCGACGGACGCGCGAACGACTGGCACTTCGTGCATCTCGCCAGTCGCGCCGTCGGAGGCGCCGCCTTGGTGATCACCGAGGCGACCGCGGTGACGCCGTCGGGACGCATTTCGCCTCAGGACCTGGGACTGTGGAGCGACGAGCACATCGAGCCGCTTGCGCGCATCGTGCGCTTCATCGACGAACAGGGCTCGGTGGCGGGCATCCAGCTCGCCCACGCCGGTCGCAAGGCTTCGACCCTGCGGCCGTGGAACGGGAGCGGAACGGCGCCGCCGTCGGCCGGCGGATGGAGCGACGTCGTGGCGCCGAGCGCGGTTCCGTTCGCCGAGGGAGATGTGACGCCGCGCGCGATGAGCGAGGGGGACATTGCCGGCGGCGTCGAGGCATTCGCCGCCGCCGCGCGTCGTGCCCTCGCCGCCGGATACCGCGTGGTCGAGGTCCACGCGGCGCACGGCTACCTGCTGCACGAGTTCCTCTCTCCGCTCAGCAACCGGCGGACTGACCGCTATGGCGGCTCATTCGAGAACCGCACGCGGTTCGTCTGCGAAGTCGTCGACGGCATTCGCCGCGTCTGGCCGGAGGAGTTGCCGCTCTTCGTCCGCGTCTCCGCCACTGATTGGATCGACGGCGCATGGGACGTGGCCCAGACCGTGAAACTCGCGCGACTGCTCAAGGATCGCGGAGTCGATCTCCTGGACTGCTCTTCGGGCGGGAACGTCTCGGGCGTGAAGGTGCCGCTCGTCCCCGGCTACCAGGTGCCGTTCGCCGAGCAGGTCCGCCGTGAGGCGGGCATCGCCACCGGTGCGGTTGGCCTCATCACCGATGCCGCGCAGGCGGATGCAGTCATCCGCGGTGGACAGGCTGACCTCGTGCTGCTGGCCCGCGAGTTGCTGCGTGACCCCTATTGGCCACTGCGTGCGGCGCGCGAGCTGCAACAACCGGTGACTTGGCCTGCGCAGTACCTGCGGGCGGCGCCCAAGGGCACGCCGTCGGCGGGCCCGCCGAAGTAACCGGTCAATCGCGGGGGTGGGCCCGTCGCTCGCCCGTCAGCTGGTGATGCAGCTTTGATATCTCCTGCTCCGCGGTGATCTCCAGCTCGCGCTGTTCGCTGACGAACTTGCGCTTGACCCAGTGGCCGAAGTCGTCGAAGTAACTGTACGCCACCGGCACGACGATGAGGGTGAGCATGGTCGACGTGATGAGCCCGCCGATCACCGCCCGGGCCATCGGGGCGCGGAACTCGCCGCCCTCGCCGAGGGCCAGCGCGATAGGCAGCATGCCGGCGATCATCGCCATCGTCGTCATCATGATGGGGCGCAACCGCACGGCGCCGGCCTCGACGAGCGCGCTGAAGCGCTCCGTGCCGGCGCGGCGCCGCTCGTTGGCGTTGTCGACCAGCAGGATGGCGTTCTTGGTCACGAGCCCCATCAGCATGATCACGCCGATCATCGACATGATGTTCAGCGTGGTGCGCGTAAGCAGCAGCGCCAGCAGCACGCCCACCAGCGACAGCGGGAGCGAGAGCATGATGGCGATCGGCTGCGTGAAGCTCTCGAACTGTGACGCCAGGATCAGGAAGATCAGGATCACCGCGAGCGCGATGGCCTCCACCACATAGCCCCCGGTCTCGGCGAGCATTTCGGTCTCGCCGCCGAGGTTCACGGTGTACCCCGGTGGCAGGGCGATGCCCGCCACCGCCACGCGAATGGCCGACGACGCCTCGGAGAGCGAGATCTCGGGCGCCGTGTTGCCCGAGATGCTGACCACGCGCTCCAGCCGCATGCGGTCGATCTGCGACGCCGCGGTCGCGACGGTGACCTTGGCCACGTCGCCGAGCCGCGCCGACGACACGCCGTTGAGGCTCACGCGCGAGGTCGGAACGGGAAGTGCGCTGACGTCGGCGATCGACCGGCGCAGTTCGGGAGCGACCTGCACGCGCACGTCGCGCTCCTCGCCGGTGGGGTCTTCCCAGCGCGTCACCACTTCACCGGCGAACAGCGGGCGGAGGGTCGCCGAGATGGCGCCGATGTCGAGCCCCACCTGGTTGGCCGCGTCGCGATCCACTTCCACGCGCAGCTCGGGCTTGGGATCGCCCAGCGACGACTTGACGTCCACGATGCCGGGAATGCCCTCCACCGATGCCTGCACGAGCTTCGAGAGCCGCTGCAGTTCATTGATGTCGGGGCCGCGCAGTTCCACCTGCAGCGGCGCCTGGGTGCCGCCGGGGCCGGATTGCGCGAGCACGAAGGCGCGCACGCCGTACAGCCGGGCGAGCCGGGCGCGCGCATCCACCATCATCTGGTCCGCAGCGTGCGGACGCTCGTGCGGCGGGGCGAGCCGCACGTAGATCTCCCCCGAACGCACCGTGCCGGTGGCCCCGGCGCCGATGGTGGTGTAGGTGTACGTCACGCCGTCCATGGCGCGCAGCGTCGCCACCACCTGCTCCGCCTTGGCGCGGGTCTGCGCGAGACTCGAGCCCTCGGGCGTCTCGAACGTGACCGTGAACTCGCTGTTGTCCGAGTTGGGCGAGAACTCGCCGCCAATGAAGGGGACGAGCGCGAAGGCCGCGACGAGGCTGGCCGCCGCAATGGCGATGGTGGCGCGCCGGTGATTGAGCGCCCATCCGATGATGCCGCGATAGCGCTGGCTGACCTTGTCGAACCAGGCGTTGAAGTGCGAGATCGTGCGCGTGACGGCGTTGCCGCCGGCCGCGCCGTGCACGTGCGGGTTCACGCCCCACCAGGCGCTGAGCATGGGGGTGAGCGTGAACGACACGAAGAGCGACACCAGCACCGCCCAGGCCACCGTGATGCCGAAGGCGAAGAAGAAGCGCCCGATGATGCCGCCCATGAAGGCCACGGGGACGAACACCGCCACGATGGAGAACGTCGTCGCCATCACCGCGAGGATGATCTCGTGCGTGCCGCGGCCGGCGGCCGTGAAGTGGTCCTCGCCCATCTCGCGGTGACGGACGATGTTCTCCACCACCACGATGGCGTCGTCGATCAGGATGCCGATGGACAGCGACAGCGCCATCAGCGTCAGCACGTTGAGCGTGAAGCCCATGGCCCGCATGATGATGAACGACGAGATCACCGACACGGGCAGCGACAGCGCCGTGATGGCGGTGGCCTTCCAGTCGTTCAGGAAGATCATCACGATGAGCACGGTGAGCAGGGCGCCCAGCAGCAGCTCGTCGATGACGTCCGACACCGAGTTGCGGATCAGCACCGAGTTGTCGCGCACCACCTGCAGCTGCGTGCCGGCCGGGAGGCTGGCCTGCAGCCTGGCGATCTCCGTCTTGACCCCGTCGGCCACCGCCACCGTGTTGGCGCCCGACACCTTGATGAGGTCGATGCCGATGCTGCGGCGGTCGTCCACGAGGGCCAGCGAACGCTCTTCTTCGGTGGCGTCTTCCACGCGCGCCATGTCGGAGAGCCGGATGGTGAGCCCGTTGCGGGTGGCGATGATGACCTCGTTGAACTGCCCGGGGCTGACGATGCGGCCGCTGACGCGCACCAGCTGCTCGCGCGCGCCTAGCGTGACGCGGCCGGCGGGCACCTCGAGGTTCTGCTGGCGCAGCGCGGCCGCGACCTGCGGCACCGTGACGCCGAGCGCCTCCATGCGCGCCGGCTGCAGGTAGACGCGCACCTCGCGCTTGAGCCCGCCCGACATGCGCACTTCGCCCACGCCCGCCACCGACTCGAGCCGGCGGCGGATGGTCTCGTCGGCCAGCGCGGTGAGCTTGACCAGCGGCACCTGCGGGTTGGAGAGCGCCAGCGAGATGATGGGCATCGCGCCGAAGTCGATCTTCTGCACCACCGGCGGGTCGATGCCGATGGGCAGGTTGCGGCGAATGCCGTCGATCTTCGACCGCAGGTCCTGCGCCGCCAGGTCGACGTTGCGCGTCAGCTGGAACTCGACGATCACCTGCGACACGCCCTCGAGCGAGATCGAGGTGATCTTCTTGACCTCCTGCACCGGGTTGAACGCTTCCTCGAGCCGCTTGGTCACCTCGCGCTCGACCGTTCCGGCGCTCGCCCCCGGATACGTCGTCTGCACCGTCACGATCGGCAGGTCGACCGCCGGGAACTGGTCGATGGGAAGCCGGCGATAGCTGAAGAAGCCGAGCACGATCAGGGCCGACATCATCATGGCGGTGAAGACGGGCCGCCGGATGGCGAGGCTGCTGAGGCCCCCGCCGGAGGAGGAGATGGGCATCCTACTTCTCCTGCGCCGTCGACACCTTGGCGCCGTCCGCCATCTCCACGCCAGCCGTCACCACCACGCGCTCGCCCGCCTTCAGGCCGCTGGTGATCGCAATGACGCCGGCATCCTCGTCGCGCGCACCGGTCACCACCATGCGGCGGCGCACCACGCCGCCATCCACCACCAGTACGTAGGCATCCTTGTCGCCGGTGCGCACCGCGTTCACCGGCACCACCACCGCCTTGGTGGATGCTCCCGTGCGAATGCGGCCGTGCGCGAACTGGCCGGCGACGATGCGGCCGGCCGCATTGGGGAGTCGCGCAAAGACCCCCACTTGGCGCGTGGCGGCGCTGGCCACCGGATCGACCCGCGCCACCGTGCCGTCGAAGGCCTGGCCCGGCATCGCATCGAGGGTGAACGTCACCTTCTGCCCGGCGCGCACCCGCGCGGCGTCGAGCGCGCCCACCTGTCCCTTGAGTTCGAGCATGCGCGGGTCGACGACCGTCATCACGGGGTCGTCGGACTTCACCGATTCGCCTTCTTCCACGTTCCGCTCGCTGACCCAGCCGTCGATCGGCGACCTGATGCTGGTGCGCGCGGCGGCCTCGCCGGCGCTGGCATTCATGGCGCGCGCCGCCGCCAGCTGCGCCAGCGCGGCGTCGTAGCCGGCTTCGGCGGACTTGAGGTCGATCTGCGACGTGGCTCCCGCGGCAAAGAGCCGCTTGCCGGCGTCGAGCCGCTGCCTGGCGACGGCGAGCGCCGCTTCGGCGCTGGCGACGTTGGCCCTGGCGCCCTCCGCCTGGCTGGTGACGCCCTGCGCCTCGACGCGGGCCAGCTGCTGGCCGCGACTCACCTTCATGCCGCGGTCCACGCGCAGGTCGCGTATGGTGCCGGCCACCTGGGCGCGCACCCGCACCACATCGGCCGGGTCGAGCGCGCCGCTCACGACGACGGTCGCACCGACGTCGGCGGTGGTCGCGGTGGCGATGTCGGCGGCGGTGAGCAGCACCGGCGGCGCGACGGCCGCCTCGTCACCCTTGGAGCCGCCGCAGGCGGAGATCGCAACAACGAGGGCAATGAAGCACGCGCCACGGATGGAGCGGCGCACGGAGGTCGGATGCGGAATCATGGTCAGCGGGCCTGGGAGAGTGCAGCGGAACTTGCGCCGCGCGCGCGCTGCACGCTGGCGTCAGCGATGTAATACTGGGCGATGGCCTGCGCGCGGTTGGCACGCGCCTGCAGCAGCGAGAGCCGGGCGTCGCTGACCTCGAGCTGCGAGGCCATGCCCTGGTCGTACCGGAGCACGGTGAGGGCGTACACCCGCTGCGCCTGGTCCACGGTGCGCTGGCGGGCCGTGATCGAGACGGCAGCGCGCTCGCGCTCGCCAGTGGCCTGCTGGTACTGCAGCGAAACGGCCTCGCGCAGTTGCGCCAGCCGGTACTGCTCCTGCCGCAGGCCGATCTTTGCCTGCGAAAGCTCGGCGCCGCGCTTGAAGCCATCGAAGATGGGAACTTTGAGGGTCACCGACGCATTCCAATCGGTCAGCCAGTCGGTGCCGTTCAGCGCGAAGACCTGCTCCGGGTACATGAGGCGTCCAAGGCTCATCCGGAAGTCGAGCGACGGCACATACGCGCTATACGCGCCCTTCACCAGTTCATTGGCGATCCGTACCTGCTGCTCCTCGGCGTGCACGGCGGACCGTCCCGATACCACGGCCGAAGGCTCGATGCTCGCCACGGATGCCGTGATCGGCGCGTCGAGCCGCGTCGTCAGCGCCAGCGTGGTGGTGAGCGGGACGTTGATGAGCCGCTTGAGGTCGAGCGTCGAGATGGCCGCGGCGTTCTGCGCGTCCACCAGCTGCGGGCGGAGGTTCTCCAGCGACACCTCGGCGCGCATCACGTCGAGTTCCGATCCCGCGCCGGCGGCGAGGCGGAGCTTCTCCTGCTCGAGGAAGCGCTGGGCCTGGGCCACCGCCTCGGTGGCGCTGGCCTCGAGCTCCTGGGCCAGCAGGGCGCGCACGTACGCGCTGCGAATCTGGAATTCCGTTTCGGCCAGCTGCTCGTTGAGCGTGAAGCGCGTGGCCGACGCGAACTGCTTCGCCACGCGCATGGCGATGCCGAGTCGCGGCGAGAAGAGGGTCTGCGTGGCCGTGACGTTGGCCGTGTACTGGTTGACTCGTCCGAACGGCAGGTTGGCGAACAGCTTGAGGATCGGGTTCGCCGTGTCGGCCGGTGCGCTGCTCTTTATCTGGAACGGCGAGGCGTAGGTGCGCGCGTAGTTGAAGCTGCCGTCGATCGTCGGAAAGACGGCGGAACGCGCCGACCTCACCTGCGTGGCGGCAAAGTCCACCTGCGACCGGGCAAGCTTCACCTCTTCGGCACTCGACGCGGCGCGCCCCAGGGCCTGGGCGATGGTGAGGCGAATGGTGTCGCTCGGCGGTGCCTGCGCCGGGAGCGCTGGTGCCGTGACGAAGAAGAGCGCCACGACCAGCCCGGGCGCCCGAGGAACGAAAGCGAAGGGTGAGTTCACGAGTGCCGTACTCTGCGCTTGCCGACGGCCGCGCGAACGCTGGCCGTCGGGCGAAGGCTGTGAAGGAAGAGTTTGATGGCGGAGTCGACCATGCGATCCTCGTCGAACGGGTCCAGCTTTTCGAGTTCCATTCCGCCGCGCCAAAGTTGCCAACGGAACACGACCGCTTGCAACTCCCGTTCGAGCGCCTCACCTTCGACCGATGAAGCTGAGAGCCGCCTCTGCCGTGATCGCGTTCTGCATGCCGGTGATGCTGCCTGTCACCGCGACAAGCCAGACGGCCCGCCCCTCATGCCGATCGACGTCACGAACTCCGCCGAGGTTGACTGGCTGAAGAAGCCCGTACTCGAGAGCCGCGTGTTGGATCACATGACGGTTTCCGCCACGTGGAGTTTCACGGACACCGGAACACTCACTTTCCCGGCGGAACCGCGACGCGGCGACATGCGGGTGCTGCCCGTGGACATGCAGATGTTCGGCGACAGCGCCGGCGTCGACCTCGCGCAGCGGCGACTTCGTCGGCTCGTTGCCGGTCGGCAAGACGTCACGGACGCTGACGCTCCGCGCGGGCAGGGCAGGCGTGATCGAGTGGAAGGCGCGCGCCGCTGCCGCTGATGCGGCATGGATCGCGGTGGTGCTGCCAAACGGAGAGGTCTCGCGCCGCCGCGACGCGATTGGAGTGTCTCGCCGACTCTATCGGTGAGTGTCTTTCACAACGGGCCACTCGGCGGTCTCAACGGCTTCGGCCTGCCTCATCAGGCCGCCGATAAGCCCCGGAAAGACAAAGCGATGCAGGGGCAGCACGGCCCACCAGTACAAGTATCCGAGGATGCCGCGGGGTTCGAAGAAGGCAGTCTGCTCCACCCGGCATCCTGTGGGGCCCGGAATCACCTCGAACTGCAGCCAGGCCCGGCCGGGCAGCTTCATCTCGGCCCGGAGCCGCAGCAGATGCCCGGCTTCCAGGGCTTCCACGCGCCAGAAATCCAGCGGGTCACCGACCCGCAGTTCGCGCGGATGGCGGCGGCCACGGCGCATCCCTACGCCTCCGACCATGCGGTCCATGACGCCCCGCAGCTGCCAGAGTGCGTTGCCCACGGGCCATCCCTGCTCGCCACCCAGGGTGCAGATGGCATCGAACATCTGGGATGATGTGGCCTTGACCCGACGGCGATGGCGGTCCAGCAACATGCCCTCGTGTGAACCGAGCACGTCCGCTTCGGGCTGGTCCTGTGTCAGGCTGGAGAGGCTGGACGCCCAGGTGGTTTCGACGCTGTCCTGGGCCATTCGCGTGAGGGCGAGCCGCACGGCATGGTCGTAGCCGGTGGGCTTCACGCTGAAGACGGTCCGCGCCCGGTCGCTGCGCACCACCACTTCGGTCTGCAAGCTCTCGACCAGCGGCTGTGCAATGCTGAACGGAATGGGTGTCAGAAAATCGACCCAGCGACCGCTGAGTTGGGGTTTGGGAACCGGAAGCGCGATGATGAAGCGGCGCAGACCCCGGATGCGGGCATAGCGCAGCATCAGGTCGCGATAGGTCAGGACGTCTTGTCCGCCTATCTCATAGATGCCTTCGGCCGTGGGGTGCTCCAGGGACTCGATCAGGTACTCCAGCACCGACCGGACGCCGATGGGCTGGCAGCGGGTGTCCACCCAAGTGGGGGCGATCATCACGGGCAGCCGCTCGACGAGGTGGCGGATCATCTCGAAGCTGGCGCTCCCCGACCCCACGATCACCGCGGCGCGAAACTCGATGGTCGGCACGCCGCCGTACGACAGGCAGCGACCCACTTCCTGCCGCGACACCAGGTGCATGCTGCGCACCGTGTCGGGATCGCCCAGTCCGCCGAGGTAGATGATGCGTCGGACCCCGGCCTGCGCCGCGGCGTGACCGAAGGTCAGTGCGGTGAGCCGGTCCCGTGCCCTGTAGGCCTGGCCCTCCGCCATGGAGTGCACCAGGTAGTAAGCCACGTCGATGCCTTGCAGGGCCTGCAGCGTGGCATCGGGATCGCCGAGATCGCCCTGGAC
>JBBTFF010000083.1:12169-13853 GCA_038041995.1 Gemmatimonadota bacterium
CTGGCGCGTCGACGCGTTGCATGATCAAGATTCTTGCTGCAGGGTACGACCAATGGAGGTTTCAGTGACGAAACGTGCATGGATACTCATGGCCTTCCTGGCGCTGCCGATCGCGCTGCAGGCGCAGCGAGGAAGGAAGTTCGATCCGCTGCCGCCCAAGGAGGGCGAGTTCGCGCCGCCACCGATGCCCAGGGCCAAGGACATGGAGAAGGGGTCGCCGGCCGCGATACTGCTCGACAAGAAGAAGAAGCTGCAACTCAGCGACAGCCAGGTCACCGTGCTCCAGATGCTGCGCCGCGCCAGCGCCGACTCCAGTGCGGCCACGTACGCCACATGGGATTCGGTGCGCACGGACGTGCTCATCGCCGGCAAGTCGACGCTCGTCGACCCCGACTCGGCGCAGGTGCGTCAGCGCCGCCTCATGGCGGTGGTGCAGGCGCTGCGAGCGCGCAACGCGTGGGCTCGCAACCAGGCGCTGCAGGTGCTCACCGAGGACCAGAAGCCGAAGGCCAAAGAGTACTGGGATGACGAGGACAAGGAAAACCAGAAGTGGATGCGCTCGCGGGGCGGCGGCGGCGGACGTCCCGCCGGGCAGCGCCCTCGCGCGTCCTGAGCAGGGCCGCGGTCATCACCCCCTCCCAGCCGGGCGCGACTAACGGTCGCTTCCGGTTGCGTGTTTGAGGAGACGGATGCGAGAACCCACCCGCGAGTCGGCAGCCGACGCAGAAGAGACGGCGTTGGTCGAACGCGCGAGGCGCGGCGACCCGGCGGCCTTTGATGCGCTCGTCGGTCGCCATCTCCCGGGTGCTCTCGTCGCCGCCGAACGGCTGCTGGGTGTCCGGACCGACGCGGAAGACCTCGTGCAGGACGCCTTCCTGCGCGCCCTCGACCGCCTGGCCATGCTCGATCCCAACCGGCCATTCGGTCCGTGGTTCTTCACGCTGCTGCGCAACCTCGGCATCAACCAGTTGCGTGCCAGGCGGGTGCGATACACCGAGCCGGAGAAGCTCGATGCCGCCTCGCCGGACGCACTGCCGGACGAGGAGATGGTGCGCGCGGAGGTTCGGGAGCGGTTCGACGCCGCACTGGCGGCGCTGACGCCGCGCCAGCGGGAAATCGTGATGCTGTTTGAAGTGGAGGGATGGAAAGGCGCGGAGATTGCCGAACACCTCGGCCTCACGCCCGAGAACGTGCGGTGGCACCTGCACCAGGCGAAGAAGAGCCTGCGTGTCTCGCTGTCGTCGCTGCGGGACTAGAGGATCTATGAACAACGACCGGATCAACGAAGCAGACGACTTCTCGCAGGATCCCGCGCGTGACGCCATGCTCGGCGCCCTCCTGCGCGAGGCGAGGCTGCGCGAACGCATCGCGGTGGCCTCGCGACGGCACGCGATACGCCTCGTCGAGACGCCATGGTACGACCTGGTGGCGCGCTACGGGCGCGCCGCCGTCCCCATCGGCATCGCCGCGGCGCTCATTGCCGCCGTCGTCCTCAATCGCTCGGTGCGCAGCGATGCCGAGTACGCGGCCCAGGCCGCCACGGCCTCGACCGACCTGCGCGGCGCGGTGGCCGGCGGGTCGCGCTCGGCGGTGACCGACGCGGTGCTCGGCCCCGATTCAACGGAGTTCCTCATTGCGATGGCGGTGGACCGATGACTGAAGATCGTTCGCTCGACGCGGCTGA
>JBBTFF010000083.1:13953-28802 GCA_038041995.1 Gemmatimonadota bacterium
AGCAGGCGGTGCGCATCGACACGCTCATCGAGCGGCAGATGCGCGGCTTCCGCGAGATCCGCCAGTCGACGCAGCCTACCATCGATTCCCTGATGAGCCAGACCAGGCGGTCGATGGACAGCATCCTCACGCCGGACCAGCGGTCGATGCTCGACTCGGCGCGCGCCAAGCGCGAGGCCGAGTTCAAGCGCCGCTATCCCAACGGCGGACCACCGCGTGGCGGCCCCGGTGACTGGGGACGCGGCGCGCTCCGTCGACCGTAGGAATCATCACCCCCTTCCCCTGCACCACACCCTGACCCTTCCCCTGCACCACACTGTGCCCCTTCCCTTGCACCTCCGATCCGGTATCGTCGCACTGCTCCTGCTGCTCGCGCCGCGCCTTGCCGCCGCGCAGGTGGGGAGCACGACCGACATCATCACCGGCACCGTACGCAATACCAGCAACCGACCCGTTGCCGGGGCGCGGGTCGAGGTCACGTCGGTGGAGACCGGCACGACGCGCATTCGCACCACCAACGAGAAGGGGCAGTACACCCTGCTCTTTCCCGACGGCGGCGGACAGTACCAGCTGAGAGTGCGCGCCATGGGCTTCGGCCAGGCAACGCTGAACCTCTTCCGCCTCTCCGACGAGGATCGCCTCGTTGCCGACTTCCGCCTGTCGCCGACGGCGGTCACCATTGGCGCGGTGGTGGTCAGCGCACGGCAGACGCCACGTTCCAACGAGAACCAGCCGACGCCGGGGAGTTCGGAGCGCGCGTTGTCTGGTGAGCAGCTCATGCGCCTCCCGGTGGACGCCTCCGATCCCAATGCGATCGCCGCGCTGATGCCCGGCGTGGTGGGGCTGGCGGGTTCCGACACGTCGGCGGCCGGATTTTCCGTGGCGGGGCAGCGCGCCGACCAGAACCTGGTGACGCTCGATGGCCTGTCGTTCGGCGGCACCGTGCCGACCGAAGCAGTGCGCAGCACGCGCGTGATCACCAGCACCTACGACATCGCCCGCGGCCAGTTCACGGGCGGCCAGGTGGCCAGCACGACGCGCGGCGGCACCAACGACCTGTCGGGTTCGTTCTCCTATGCGTTGCGCGACCCGAGCCTCGAGTTCGCCACAGGCGATGAAACTGGCGCCACGAATTTCAGCGGCGAGTACACGCAGCACCAGGTGAGCGGCGGCCTGGGCGGACCGCTCGCGCGCGACAAGACGTTCTGGTTCGGCAGCTTCCAGCTGCGACGGCGCATCGACCCGTTGCTTTCGCTGCTCGGCGCCGGCGCGCAGACGCTCGAGGCGCTGAACGTGCAGGCCGACTCGGCGGCACGCTTTCTGTCGCTGCTCGAGCGCTACGGACTGCCGTTGCGCAACTCGCTCGTGCCCGACGATCGAACCACCGACAACCTCACCGGCATCATTCGCCTCGACCAGCAGCTCAACGAGGCCCACTCGCTGTCGCTGCGCGGCAACGTGTCGGGCAGCATTCTCGACGGCTTTCGCAGCTCGGCGCGGAGCATCCCGACCCACGCCGGCGAACAGAAGGGCAGCGGCGTCGGCGGCCTCGTGTCGCTGTCGTCGGTGGTCGGGCAATTCCTGAACGAATTCAAGGGCTCGTACTCGCTCGACACGCGCGGCGCCAACCCGTACCTGCGCCTCCCCGAAGGACGCGTGCTCGTGGGCAGCACGCTCTCCAACGGGCAGGTTGGCTTCTCCGGCCTCGACTTCGGCGGCAACTCGGCGCTTCCGAATGACAATGCGTCGAACCAGCTCGAGGTGAGCGACGAGATGTCGTGGCTGTCGGGTGGCGGCAAGCATCGCTGGAAGCTGGGCGGACTCCTGAACCGCTCCGGATTCCGCACGACGGCTGGAGCCAATCGCAACGGCAACTTCCAGTTCCTGTCGCTGGCCGATTTCGACACGAACCGTCCCAGCCAGTTTACGCGGTCGTTCGCCCCGGCGCAGCGTTCGGGCGGCGCGGTGACCGGCGCCGTCTACCTCGGCGACATCTGGCGCCCGAACCGCGCCTTCCAGCTCACGTACGGCTTGCGCGGCGAGGGCAGCGCCATCGATGGGCAGCCTGAATACAACGCCGATATCGAAGGCAAGTTCGGGCTGCGCACCAATCACATCCCGGCCGACGTGCGGGTGAGTCCGCGAATCGGTTTCACCCTGACGCTCGGCCTCCCACCCGACACCGGACGCCGCGCCAATCGTCCGGGCCAGGACGGTGGCCCGGGAGCTGGGCCTGGTGGTGGCGGCGCGGGCGGTGCAGGTGGCGGCGGCGGGCGCGGCGGCGGAATGGGCGGTGGCGCAGGTGGTGGTGGCCTCGCCGGCCTGCTTCAGGGTGCAGCGGGCCAGGCGCAAGTCCAGATTCCGCAACCGTGGATCATCCGCGGGGGCGTCGGCGAGTTCCGCGGCCGCGCGCCCACGCAGCTCTTCTCGTCGGCCATCGACGCCACGGGACTCCCGGGCGGCGAAACTCAGCTGGTGTGCATCGGCAACGCCGTGCCGATTCCCGACTGGAATGCCTATCTTGTGAATTCGTCGAGCGTCCCGACAACGTGCGCCGATGGCTCGGGCCTGAGCGCGCCACTCAGCCGCACGCGCCCGAACGTGACGGCGTTCGACCCTGACTTTGCCACGCCGCGTTCCATTCGCGGATCGCTCGGCGTTTCCAAGCGCTTCAGGCAGCGCTACAACGCCAGCCTCGATGCGTCGTACGCCATGGGCACGAGTCAGTACGGCGTGACCGACCTGAACCTGTCGACGACACCGCAGTTCTTCCTCGTCAGCGAGGGCAACCGACCGGTGTACGTGCCGGCCGGGACCATCGTGCCGTTCTCCGGCGTCACCACCCTCACGGCCTCGCGCCTGCATCCCGAATACGGGTACGTCTTCAAGGTCGCCTCGCCACTCGCGTCCCATACCACGCAAGTCACCGCCAACGTCGGTGGCAACTCGTTCCGCCAGCTCATCTGGAACCTGTCGTACACCTTCACCCGCTCCACCGACCAGGCATCGTTCTCGGGCGGCAGTGCGCAGGGCGGCTTTTCGTCGGTCAGCACCAGTGGTGATCCGAACATCATTCGCACGACCACCAGCGACCTGGAGCGCCGCCACGGCGTGAACGGGTCGATCACCTGGCTTGCCCGGCCGTGGCTCGACGTCACCGGCATCCTGCGCGTGCAGTCGGGGCAGCCGTACACCCCGCGCGTCGGGGGTGACATCAATGGCGACGGCGCGCGCAATGATCGTGCGTTCGTGTTCAGCCCGGCGTCCACCGCGGACGCCGCGCTCGCCGCCGGCATGCAGCGCCTGCTGGACGTGGCGCCCCACGCGGCGCTGGAGTGCCTGCAATCGCAGATGAACAGCGTCTCGGGCCGGAACAGCTGCCGGGCGCCGTGGACCACGTCGCTCGACCTGCAGCTGAATTTCCGCCCACAGCTGGGTCCGACGATCGGGCGCCGACTGCAGATACTGGTGGGGCTCGTGAACCCGCTGGCCGGCATCGACGAGATGCTGCACGGTGTGAACAAGCTGCGCGGCTGGGGCCAGCCGGCGATCCCCGACGCCACGCTCCTCTACGTGAAGGGCTTCGACCGCGCGACGAACGGCTTCCAGTACACGGTGAACGAACGCTTCGGCAGCAATGCGCTGGCCCGCTCGGCGCTGCGCAATCCGTTCCAGGTGTCGCTCACCGCACGCCTGCAGGTGGGCGTCGATCGCCAGCGGGCAATGCTCGAAGGCATGTTGAGCGGCGGCAACACCGCGCGCCCGGCGCTCGACTTCCGCACGATGGTGCGCCGGCTCGCGCCGAACCCCATCACTCCGCTGATGGACCTGAAGGACGTCATCAAGCTCACGCCGGCGCAGGTCACCCTGCTCAAGGCCATTGGCGACTCGCTCGACGTCAAGACCGGGGAGCTGACCAAGCGCCTGGAAGGAGAGGTGCAGAAGCAGGGCAAGAGCGGGGGCGACATGCAGACGCTCTTTCCCAAGCTCCAGCCGCTGCTGCAGGAGGCGCGCAACAACTACGTGGCGGCTACCCAGTCGATCCAGAAGGTGCTGACGCCCGCGCAGTGGGCCGAGGTGCCGGAATCGGTGAAGAACCCGACGCTGCGGCCAGCGGGCGGCGCGGGCCAGCGGCGGCCGGACGGTGCCGCTGGCGGCGCCAGACGGATACCATAAGAAGATGATGACCCTCGACCGCAACGCCGCCTGGGCTCTCGTCTGTGAATGGACGCAGAGCGAATCGCTTCGCAAGCACATGCTCGCCGTCGAGACGGCGATGCGTGCCTACGCCCGGCAGTTCGGGGCCGATGAGGAAGCATGGGCCATCGCCGGCCTGCTCCACGACTTCGACTATGAGCGCTTTCCCAACGACGCGCACTCGGCCACTGACGAGCACCCGGCTCACGGCGTGCGCCACCTGCGCAGCCTTGGCGTCTCCGACGAGATCTGCACCGCGATCATGGGTCACGCCGAGTACACCAGCACACCGCGTGAATCGCCGATCGCCAGGACGCTGTTCGCCGTGGACGAGCTCTGCGGGCTGGTGACGGCCGCCACCTACGTGCGGCCGAGCAAGAGCATCCTCGATCTCGAGGCGTCGTCGGTGAAGAAGAAGATGAAGGACAAGGGCTTCGCCCGCGGGGTCTCGCGCGAGGACATCATCAAGGGCGCGGCCGAGCTCGGCGTCGAGCTGGAAGCGCACATCGCGTTCGTGGTGGAGGCGCTGAAGGCGAACGCAGAGCCCTTGGGGCTGAAGGGCACTTGACCGAGGATGAGTGCGGGGTCCGGGGGGTTGGTGCGAAGGCACGAGTGGAGGTTGGGGACTGGGGAACGGGGAATTCCCCAACCTCGCCCTCCATCTCCACTCGCTCCCCTCACCAAGACCTCGCACTCCGCACTCCCCCCTCGCTGTGGAACACAGGATTCAACGTTTCACCCCAACCATCCGTCGTTTAGGTTGCACCCTGTGACGAGACGCGATGACAGCAATCGCCCTGCGTCCGGCGCCTGCACCGCGAGCCGGAACGTTCATCCGACTTGTGACGACGCCTGACCGCCCCGATGACGAGAAGGCCCTCGTTCTTTCCGCACAGCGCGGCGAGCTCGAGGCGTTTTCCGAACTGGTCCGCCGCCACCAGCGGCGGGCCTACGCGGTGGCGCGCGCCATCGTCGTCACGCACGAGGACGCCGAAGACGCCGTGCAGGACGCCTTCCTGCACGCGTATCGCGCGCTGCACCGGTTTCTTCCCGATCAGGCATTCGGGGCGTGGTTGCACCGCATCGTCTCCAATGCCTCGCTCGACATCACGCGCCGGCGCAAGGTGCGCGACGCCGAAGACCTTCCCGAGTCCGTCGCCTCGCCGTTTCGCGATCCGGCGGAATCCGACGAACTGCGCCTGCGCCTGCGTGACGCGCTGGCGAAGCTTCCCGTCCGGCAACGGTCGGTGATCGTGCTCCACGACGTCGAGGGCTTCAAGCACTCGGAGATCGGCAAACTGCTCGGCATTCCCGAAGGCACGGCACGGTCCGACCTGCACTACGCGCGGTCGGCGCTTCGCGCCCTCCTTCAACAGCTCCGGAGTCCCCAATGATCTACGACCGCCCCTCGCTACGCCTCGTCCCCGACGACGGCGATGACGGTGATGCCACCCTGACCAACACGCTGCGCGCGCTGTACGCCGCCCCCGAATCGGCCGGCTACTGGAGCGCGCTCGAGCGGCGCATCATGGATCGAATCGCCCGCGGCGAGACCCTCGACGCCTGGTGGTCCGTCCCCACGCAGTGGGCCCGCCTCGGGCTCATGGCGGCCGGGTTCGCCCTTATCGTCGCCGCCTCGCTCTTCCTGCGCTCGCACGCCGAGCAGCGCCAGATGGCGTACGACTCGGTGCTGGGCCCGGCCAACGGCGGACCGACCCTCGCCATCCGCGACGCCCAGACGGAACGGCAGGCGACGATCAACTACATCAACGGCCGGTAGCCCCTCGGGTTCCGCCTCCAACCACCGAACGATGAAGCGAACAAAAGAGCTGGCCCTGGCGTTCTATCTCGCGGCGGCCGTGACCGGCGCCGCCGTTGGCATCGCGGTCGACCGCCTGATCGTGCATCCCGATCCACCCCGGAACTCGGCGAAGGCCATGCGGGACCGGTTCGCCAAGGACCTCAAGCTGAGCGCCGACCAGCGAGCGGCCGTCGACAACATCCTGGACGCGCGCTTCCATGCCGAGTCCATCCTCGTCGTCCCCATCCGCCCCCAACTCGACTCGCTGCGCAGCGCGGCCCGGCTCAGGATCTCGGCCGTACTCACGCCGGACCAGAAGCGCGTGTATGAACAAATGCAGCGGGACCAGAAAGCCCGCGCGCAGGAGAAGAAATGACGCGTGTGACATCCCTGTTGATCGCCGTTCCCTTTGCCCTCGCCGCCCAGCAGCCGACGGTTGACGGCGCACGCGCCATCGCGCTGGACGAGGCCGTGCGCCTCGCTCAGCGCAATAATCCCGCCGCCGTGCAGGCGCGCAACGCGCTGCGCACCAACAGCGCCGCCGTCCGCACGGCGTACGCCCAGTACATCCCCTCGCTCAGCGTCTCGTCCTCCGGCTCCAAGGCGGGCGGCGAGACCTTCTTCCAGGGCCAGCTGGTTCCATATCGGGGCTCGCCGTGGTCGTACTCGCGCGGCATTTCCACCAACCTCGAGCTGTTCGACGGTGGCCGCCGCTGGTACAACCTGAAGGCGGCGCAGGCCAACGTCGACGCCGCCGACGCCAGCGAGATCTCCCAGCGGTTCAACGTCGCGCTGCAGGTGAAGCAGCAGTATTTCGCGGTCCTCGCCGCCCGCGAGAGCGAGAGCGCGGCGCGCCGGCAGCTCGACCAGGCGACGGAGCAACTCAATTCCTCGACCGCCAAGGTGCGAGCCGGCGCGGCCACCAAGAGCGACTCGCTGCGCAGCGCCATCCAGGTGGGCAATGCGCGACTGGCCATGCTCACCTCGCAGAACAACCTGCGTGTCGCCAACGCGGCACTCTCGCGTCTCGTCGGAGCCCTCGACGTGGTCACCGCCTCGCCGGCCGACACCGCCGAGATGGGGCGTATTGTCCTCGACAGCGCGTCATTGACGGCGCTCGCCATGGAAGGGCCGCCGGTGCGGCAGGCCGAGGCGGCCCTGGTTGCCTCGCGCGCCGCCAAGAAGGCCGCCAAGACGCCGTACATGCCGACCATCTCGTCGTCGTACAGCATGAACGGCAACAACACGTCCGACGCCTTCGACTTCGGCAGCGGCCGGATCCCGAAGCAGACCAACCTGCGCTTCTCGCTGAACTTCCCGCTCTTCAACAACTTCAGCCGCGAAGAAAACGTCACGCGCACGACAGTGGCCGAGGACAACGCCGTTGCCTCGCTCCGTGATGCCAAGCTGGCCCAGCAGCAGTCGCTGGTACAGTTCCTTGGCGCCTTCCGCACCGCCGAACAACGCGTGGTTATCCAGTTGGCCACTGTCGAGGCCGCCGAAGAGGACCTGCGCGTGCAGCAGCAACGCTACGCGCTGGGCGCCTCCGTCCTGCTCGACCTGCTGACATCGCAGACCACGCTCGACCAGGCCCGCGCCGCGCTGATCCAGGCCCGGTATGACGCCCGTATCGCCAAGGCCCAGGTCGAGGCCCTCGTCGGCCGCGACCTCAAGTAACCGGACACCGACCGACGCCCCTCTTGGAGCACCTCGTGAACCGCCGATCCCTGTTTGTCCTCGCCTCCGTGGCGACGCTCTTCGCTTGCGGCAAGAAGGCCGAAAAGCCGCTGACGCTCCAGACCGCGCCGGTCATGCGCCGCGACATCATCGTCGACGCCACGGCGACCGCCATCATCGAGCCCATCAACATCGTCGAGGTCAAGTCGAAGACCGCGTCGGGCCAGATCACCAAGATGACCGTCGAGGTTGGCTCGTACGTCCGGCCGGGCGACCTCATCGTGCAGATCGACACCCGCGACCTCATCAACGCCGCCAACCAGGCGCAGGCCGACTTCGAGGCGGCGCAGGCGAAGATGACCACGTCGTCGTCGCAGAAGAAGCGCTCCGACGACCTGTTCAGGCAGCGCATCATCACGGCGCAGGAAAACGAGACCGCCAACCTCGACTTCGCCAACGCGCAGGCCGGCATGGTGCGCGCCAGGACGTCGCTCGACCTGGCGCAGCAGCGCCTCGAGGACGCCACGGTTCGCGCCCCCGTCGAGGGCACGGTCATCGACAAGACGGTGTCGCTGGGGCAGGTCATCCAGGCCGGCACCTCGTCGGTGGGCGGCGGTTCGACCATCCTCAAGATGGCCGACCTCTCCCGCGTGCGCGCCCGCGCCCTCGTCAATGAAACCGACATCGGGCAGATCATGGCCGGCCAGGAGGCCACCGTGACGGTGGACGCCTTCCCGGATCGCCCGTTCACCGGCAAGGTCGAGAAGGTGGAACCGCAGGCCGTCGTGCAGCAGAACGTGACGATGTTCCCGGTGCTCATCTCGCTCAGCAATGAAGAAGGACTGCTCAAGCCCGGCATGAACGGCGAAGCCTCCGTGCTCGTGGATCGACGCACCGGCGTGCTCTCCATTCCCAACGACGCCGTGCGCAGCATGCGCGAAGTGCAAACCATCGCGCCGCTGCTCGGGCTCAACCCCGACAGCGTCAGCGCCCAGCTGCGCGCCTCCATGGGCGGTGGCATGGGACGTGCCCCGGGCGGTGCCCAGGGAGGCAATCGCACCGGCCGTCCGAACGGCCCGCGCACGCAGACCAGCAATGGCGACGTGGATCTCGCGTCGCCGCAGGGCGGCGGTCGTCCGGGTGCAGGCGGTGCCATCCAGCAGGTGCAGGTTACCGACGCCGACTGCAAGAAGGTGACGGATGCGCTGGCGAAGAAACCGGCGGTCGCTAAAAAGCTCGACGCAGTGCGTGAGCAGATGCGCAACCCCGACGCCGACCGTCGCGCCCTGATGGAATCGATGACGCCGATCTACGCCGAGCTTGGCGTCGACTCGCGCGTTGCCGGCGCCTGCCGCCGCCGTGAAAGCGGCAATGGTGGCGGTAGTGCCATGGGTGGCGGGATGGGCGGTGCCACGGGTGGTGCAGCCGGCGCTTCACGCCAGGGCGCCAGCGCGCAGGCTCCGGGCGCAGCGAGGAGCCGTGGTGACCAGGCAGGACAGGCGGTCGAAGTGCCGCAGGCTCCGGGCCTGCGCTCGCGCAGCCGCTCCGGCCTCGTCTTCGTGCAGAAAGCCGACTCCACGTGGGAGCCGCGCATGGTGCGTCTCGGCGTGGCCAACTATGACTACACCGAGGTGCTCGAAGGACTCAAGGAAGGAGAGTACGTCGCACTCCTGTCGGCTGCGGCCATGCAGGCCCAGCGTCAGGCGGCCAGCGACCGCACGCGCCAGATGATGAGCGGCAACAGCCCGCTGGGCGGCGCGGCAGGCGGCGCGCGTCCGGGCATGGGCGGCGGCCCGGGTGGTGGAGGCGGAGGCGATCGCGGCGGTGCACCGGCGGCCGCCCCGGCGCGCCCAAGGAACTGATCGATGCTCTTTGGCGAAACGATCATCGTCGCGCTCGGCGCGCTCCGCGCCAACAAGCTGCGCTCGCTGCTCACGATGCTTGGCATCGTGATCGGCGTCGCCGCTGTCATTGCGGTCGTCGCGCTCGGACGCGGTGCGCAGAAGGCCGTTAACGACCGCATTGCCGCTCTGGGCACGACGCTGCTCACCGTCAGCCCCGGTCAGGCCCAGGGCATGGGTGGCGTGCGCACCGGCTTCGGCAGCGCGCGCCTGACCATGGAGGATGCCAAGGCGCTCGAGGACCGCGGCGAGAAGATCCTCGCCGTGCAACCCGAGATGTCCGGACAGTTGCAGGTGCAGTTTCTCAACAAGAACACCAACACGCAGATCGTCGGCGTCACGTCGAATTACCCCCGCGTGCGCAAGTACGAGCTGGCCGCGGGGCGGTTCTTCACGACGGCCGAGGATAACTCGCGCCAGCGGCTGGCCGTTGTCGGCCCGACCGTGGTCGAGAACCTTGGGCTGCAGACGCCCGAGGCGATCGTCAACGAGACCATTCGCATTCGCGGCATCCAGTTCACCGTCATCGGCGTCTACAAGTCGAAGGGTCAGGCCAGCCCGTTCAACAACCCCGATGACCAGGTCCTGGTCCCCATCACCACGGCACGATTCCGCGTGCTTGGCCAGAACCGCGTGCGCTCCATCAGCGTGCTGTCGCCGTCCGAGGAGGAGATTCCGGAGACGATGGCCGAGATCCAGAAGATCCTGCGCCGCGAACATCGCCTGCGGCCGGGCAAGGAAGACGATTTCAACACGCGGTCGCAGGCCGACTTCCTGAGCACCCTTGGCGAAACCACGGCGGTGTTCTCGCTGCTGCTCGCCGGCATCGCCACCGTCTCGCTGATCGTCGGCGGCATCGGCATCATGAACATCATGCTCGTCTCGGTCACCGAGCGCACGCGCGAGATCGGCATTCGCAAGGCGCTGGGCGCGACGCGAATGAACATCATGTTCCAGTTCCTCGTCGAGGCCGTCGTGCTTTGCCTCGTCGGCGGCGCCATCGGCATCCTGGTGGGAACCGGCGGGGCGACCGTCTTCACCAGGTTCATGGGATGGACGACGGTCATCGGGTCGCAGGCCGTCGGGCTCGCCTTTGGCTTCTCGGCCGCGGTGGGCGTGATCTTCGGCGTCTACCCGGCACGTCGCGCCGCCACCATGGATCCGATCGTCGCGCTGCGATACGAATAGCGAGAGCCAGCGTCCGCCAAGCGCGAGGGGGAGGCCGGTTCGGCCTCCCCCTCTGCGCTTGCACCACCGCTGTTACGGCTCCTTCACCGGCGGCGAAGTGCCGGGGCGGACGATGCGGAAGATGAACGGTTGCTCCACGAGCTGCCTCACTTTCCGGGAGCCGATGATCGCCGCGCGGAACTTCATCCGGGGCAGCGCATCACGCACCGCGGCAGCGAACAACGGATGGCTGCTCTCGATGAGCCGGAACGACGAGAGGTCGGCGCGTCCCGTGGAATCGACGACGAACCGCACGATGGCCATTCCTTCGATGCCCTGTGCCTGCAGGAGCGCCGGATACAGGGGCGCCGCGCTTTCCGGGTCGCGCACGGCGGCCGAATCCAGGTCCATGAGCGTGAATGCGTTCTGGGCGCTGGCCGCCTCAGCCAGCGGCAGCGGCGCGCTTTCCTCGACCTCCGTGCTCGCGTCGGCCCCCGTCTCCTTGGGCGCCCGCGTGCCGTTGTCCACGGCGCTCGACGGCGGCTGCACCGGCCCCGGCTGCTGCGATGTCCACTGCGCCCTCGTCGCATCCGACGGCGCACCCTGCTTGTTGGGCGGAAGCAGGTAGCGGATGGCCATCTCCATGATGGACTCCCCTGCTCCCTGACTGCTGACGACTGCCTGCCCTGTGCCGAGTGCGAGCGACAATACCAGTGCGGCGTGCGTCACGATACTGACGGTTGCGCCGACGTGCACGGGCTCGGGACTGTGCGATGGATGTTGCAGCAGGTCGAACACGGCGATCTCTCTGGAAGGCGCTTGAATAGTTGTGCTCCCCCGTCTGTCAGACAACGGCGCGGTGGCGAACGGTTCCTGCGTGGTGACGAGAGGTGCGAGGTGGGGGGTAGCTATTAAGATATATCTTCGCTATATCTTATTTTCGTACTATCATAGACTGGGACCCCACAGCGGGCGCTGCCCGGGCTCCCACAGATACCTGGAGGCGACAATGCGGTTCGGACCTGAGGGGTGCCGCCCACGCGGCGCTGGACGTGGCTGGGGAGGCTTCGGCATCGATCCTGACTTCTCCGGCTTCATCTGGAAGATGGCCGGGCATTTCCGCGGCGGGCCGTTTCGCGGCGGCCGCATGTTTGGGCACGGCGACCTGAAGTTCGTGATCCTCTCGCTGCTTGAGGAACGCCCTCGCCACGGCTATGACATCATCAAGGCCATCGAGGAGAAATCTGGGGGCGTCTACCAGCCCAGCCCGGGTACCGTGTATCCGACCCTGACGCTGCTCGAGGAAATGGGCTTTGCCCGCGCGCTTGCCGATGAGAGCGGAAAGAAGGTGTACGAAATCACCGACGCCGGGCGGCAGTATCTCGCCGAGCATCGGGGCACGGTCGACGACATCTTCTCGCGCATCGCGCGCAAGGGCGCCGGGCTGACCAGCGATGCGATGATGGAGCTGAACCGGGCCTTCAAGCACACCGCGCGCGCCACCTACTCGCACGCCACGCAGCGCCTGGAGGATCATGACCTCCTGAAGGGCATCGCCAAGGTGCTCGAGGATGCGGCCCGGGCGATCGACGACTTGGCGGCCAGGAAGTAGTCGCCTGCCGCTGGACGCCACTGGCGATGCAGATATGTTTCAGGCGGGTCGCGCATCCTGCGCGACCCGTTTTTTCGCGCGGAACGTTCGACGTCCCCGCATCCTTCGCTCTTCCTGGGGTAGTTGCCCCGCGCCATGCCGGCTGATTCATCCAGCCCCACACCGTCACCGGAACCGACCAGCCCTCCGCTGGCCGGCGTCGCGGCACAGCGCCCCGTTTCGCACGAGCGGCACGTCGAAGCCAATCCCACTGGCCGACGGCTCGGCATCCTGACGCTCACCGCGCTGGGCGTCGTCTACGGCGACATCGGCACGAGTCCGCTGTACGCGCTGCGCGAGTGCTTCAAGCCGGAGTACGGGTTGACGCCGACGCCCGACAACGTCTACGGCGTCCTCTCGCTCATCCTCTGGTCGCTGCTCCTCGTGGTGAGCTTCAAGTACATCATCTACATCATGCGCGCCGACAACCGCGGCGAGGGCGGCATCCTCGCCATGCTCGCGCTCATTCTCAAGAAGGACACGCAGCGCCGGCGCGGGCGGGCAGTGCTCATCGCGTTCGGCCTGATCGGCGCCGCGTTGCTGTATGGCGACGGCGTCATTACCCCGGCCATCTCGGTGCTCAGCGCCATGGAAGGTCTCGAGGTGGTGAGCCCGGCGTTCTCCGGGGCCGTCGTTCCCCTCACGGTCGCGATCATCATCGGCCTCTTTGCGGTGCAGCGTCACGGCACCGCGCGCGTGGGTTCGGCATTCGGTCCCTTCATGCTGGCCTGGTTCCTGATCATCGGAGGCCTGGGGCTCGCGCAGGTGCTCCGCGACGCGCACATCCTCTCGGCCATGAACCCCGTGTGGGCGGTGCGGTTCTTTGCGCTGCATGGCCTGCATGGCGTGACGGTGCTCGGCGCCGTGGTGCTGGCGGTAACGGGAGCGGAGGCGCTGTATGCCGACATGGGGCATTTCGGGCGCAAGCCCATTCGCACGGCATGGTTCTGGATGGTGCTGCCGGCACTGCTGCTCAACTATTTCGGCCAGGGCGCACTGATCCTGGGCGACCCCGCAGCAGCAGAAAATCCCTTCTACATGCTGGCGCCGCGGGCGTTGCTGTACCCGCTGATTGCCATCGCCACCATGGCGGCGATCATCGCGTCGCAGGCTCTCATCTCGGGCGCCTTCTCGCTGACGCAGCAGTGCATCCAGCTTGGTTACAGCCCGCGCCTCTCCATCGTGCACACGTCAGCCAGGGAGTACGGCCAGATCTACGTGCCCGAAGTGAACACGGCCCTCGGCATCGGCACGCTGCTGGTGGTGCTCGGCTTCCAGTCGTCCACGGCGCTCGGCGCGGCGTATGGCATCGCCGTCACAGGCACGATGACGATCACGACGATCCTGTTCTTCGTGATCACCGTGTACCGGTGGCAATGGCCGCTGTGGAAGGCCGGGACCCTGACGGCGATCTTCCTCGTGGTCGACGTGAGCTTCCTCGGCGCGAACATCGTGAAGGTGGCAAGCGGTGGCTGGGTGCCGCTGGTCATGGGTGGCGCGCTGTTCCTGCTGATGACCACCTGGAAGCGCGGGCGCCTGATCCTTCGCGAGCGCCTGAAGGAACACGCCATGCCGCTCGACGATTTCCTGACGAGCCTGGCGACCAGTCACCTTCATCGCGTGTCGGGGACGGCGGTCTTCATGACCTCCGAGGCGGCCGGTGCCCCGGTGGTGCTGTTTCACCATCTCAAGCACAACAAGGTGCTGCACGAACGGGTGATCCTGCTGTCGATCAAGACCGCCGAGATACCCTACGTGTCCGTCGACGAACGGGTGTCCATCGAGCGGCTCGACCATGGCTTTGCGCGGGTCACGGCTGAATACGGATTCATGGAATCGCCCGACGTCAAGGAAGTGATGAAGCTGCTGCAACTGCAGGGACTCAGCGCCAAGCCGATGGAGACCAGCTTCTACCTGGGACGCGAGCAGCTGATTCCGCTGCACGCCGCGCGGAGGGAGGGCGGACTGACCATGAACATCTGGCGCAAGCGGCTGTTCGCCTTCATGGCGCGCAACGCGCAGTCGGCGGCGGCGTTCTTCCAGTTGACGCCCAACCGGGTGGTGGAGATGGGGACGCAGATCGAGTTCTGATTTCGTAACTGCACACCATGGAGTCACGGAGGACACGGAGGTTCACGGAGAGACCAATTCAAGGGGCCTCGGCAGAAAGACCAGTCCGCCCGAGCCCCCTTCAAGGTCGTTCTCCGTGAATCTCCGTGTCTTATAGTTGCTCCGCAGCTCTCGTGAGACGCGTGCAGGCGGTGTGTGTTTCACGCATGTTGAAACGGCTTCTGCTTGCATAGCAGTGCAGGGAGAAGCAGGAACACGCACCACCCGGCTACGACTGACGTCGTTCTTTCGTCCACAACGAATGCACAGAGCCCGACGAGCCGGATGGTACGCTTCGGTAAAACGAATCCTCAGATACTGACGTGTCAAGCAGACGACCACTATA
>JBBTFF010000084.1:0-9764 GCA_038041995.1 Gemmatimonadota bacterium
GGGGGGGGTGGTTTTGGGGGGGGGGGGGGAGGGCCCCCCCGGGGGGTTGGGGGCTGGGGCAGAGTAAACGTGGGGCATCCTTGTGGGTGAAAATGCAACCCCTCTGGCATGCCCTGTCTCTGTGGAGCCTTGGGCGCCCGAGGGCTAGATTCCGCTCCGTGCCCCTCTTCTCGCCCCCCGACTTCACCCTCGCTTCGCTGGCGCTCGCCCCTGACGCCACGTTCGTGGCCGCGGCGGCTGACGGCGTGCTCCCCGACGGCTTCTTCTCTACCACCAACCTGCCCACCTATGTGCGCATCGGAGGCTCGTGGCGCCTGCCGCGCGAGCCGCGCATGGATGCCGGCCTCGTGCTCGATTCTGAAGGCGTGCTGTGGGCCCGCGAAGGGCGGCGCGTACGAAAGGGCGACCGCGTGGCCATTGGCGCGCGTGAGGATGGCGCCGAAGGGATCTTCGTGCACGCGAACGCCTTCAAGGGCGACGCCGCCGAGGGCGAGTTCCAGTTCATGAGCAGCGAGGTCAGCCGCGAGAAACCCATCGACTACGCGCAGATGGCGCAGTTGCTGCTGACCGAACGCGACCGTGGCGGTTACGTGGTCTGGGTCTGCGGCCCGGCGCTCGTGCATTCGCGCGCCCGCGCCGACATGACGTGGTTCATCGAGAACGGCTTCGTGGGCGTGATGCTGGCCGGCAATGCGGTGGCGGTGCACGACATCGAGGCGTCGATGTTCGGCACCACGCTGGGGATGTCGGGAACCGGCGTGGCCACGTCGGGTGGCCACGGGCTGCACATGCGCGCCATCAACCAGGTGAGGGCCGCAGGATCCATCGCGAAGGCAGTGGAGCAGGGACTCGTCAAGAACGGCATCATGCACGCCTGTGTGCGGCACGGCGTGCCGTTCGTGCTGTGCGGCTCGATTCGCGACGACGGCCCGCTGCCCGACGTCTTCGTCGACACGCTGGCGGCCCAGGACGCCATGCGACAGCACACCAGGCGCTCCACCATGACCATCATGGTGGCCACGGCGCTGCACGCGATCGCCGCCGGGAACATGACGCCCGCTTACATTGAAGTGGCGGACGGCACGCTCCGGGAGCTCCCCACCATCTGCGTGGACTCGTCGGAGTTCGTCGTCAGCAAGCTGAAGGACCGCGGCACCCACCAGGCCTTCGGCGTGGTGACCAACGCGCAGGACTTCATGCACATTCTTCGCTTCTTCATCGAACGTGAACTCGACGCCCGGCGCGCCCTCAAGGCCGCGACCGGCGCCGGAGCCTCCTGAATGGACGACACCCGCGAACGCTTCCTCACGGCGATCGTTGACCGGCTCGGCGCCGAGCGCATCGTCGAACTGCACCTGTTCAGCCCGATTCGACAGGGAGTCATGGAAACCGGCGTGGCGGTCGTTGCGGCGCTGCCTGACCTTCCAAGTGCAGAGGCAGAGGCACAGCGAAGTGCAGAGGCAGAGGCACAGTGGAGTGCAGGGGAGGAGGCCGGTGCGGGGGAGACGGATGCGGAGGTGATTGCCGTTTCGTCGGCCGATACCGAAGCCCCCCCCGTTCCCGTCCCTGTGGACGCCACTGTGCCTACTCCTCTGCACGCCACTGTGCCTGTTCCCCTGCACGTCGAGTCCTCCTCCCCGCGCCACGTCGTCTTCACCGCCGGTTACCGGCTGACGCGAAAGGGTCCCGATCGCGGCAAGTGGTCCTTCGAGTTGGCCGCCACGGCCGACGCGCCGCTGGCCACTGTCGACATGGTGGTGCGCGGCGTCATGCATCGCTCCAAGGACCTCACCGAATCCGAGCGGCTCAGCGGCGATCAATTGCGCGCCCTCCTGGCACAACCTGCGTGGCGGACGACGCCGTAGTCGAACGCTTCCGCATGTACCTGCGCGAGAAGGAGCTGCCGGTCACCAGCCAGCGGCTCGTGATCGCCGAGTTGCTGCTCCACGCGCCTGGGCATCTGTCGGCCGAGGACGTCGCCTCGCAAGTGAAGGGTCAGGGACACAAGGTGGGGCTCGCCACGGTGTACCGCACCATCGACCTGCTGGTCGAGTCGGGGCTCGTGGTGGAGCGCGACTTCGGCGAGGGCTTTCGCCGGTTCGAGCCGGCGCGCGATATTCCGAGGCACGAACACCTGCTGTGCTCGGTGTGCGGCGCGGTCGAGGAGTTCCGCGACGAGCGCATCGAGGAGATCACCCGTAACATCGCCACCGTGCGCGGCTTTTCCCGCGAACGGCACCGGCTTGTCATCCACGGCGTCTGCCGCGCGTGCCAGCGCGCGGCCCCCGCCATCGACCGGAGATTGTCGTGAACGAACCGGCCACGCTCGGCCTCGCCATCGCGTTCACCGCGGGGCTGCTCAGCTTCCTGTCGCCGTGCGTGCTGCCGCTGGTGCCCAGCTACGTGACGTTCATCACCGGGCTCAGCCTCGAGGACGTGCAGCGCTCGCGCCGCACCGCGATCATCCACTCGCTGCTGTTCATCCTCGGCTTCACGCTGATCTTCATGGCACTCGGCGCCAGCGCCACGGTGCTGGGGCGCGTGCTCCTGTCGCAGCGCGTCTGGCTGACGCGCTTCGGCGGCGCGCTGGTGATCGTGTTCGGGCTCTACCTGCTGGGGGTGCTCAACCTCGGCCTGCTGGCGCGCGACACGCGAGTGCACCTCACCGACAAGCCGGTGGGGTACCTCGGAACAGTGCTGGTTGGCATCGCGTTCGGCGCCGGCTGGTCGCCGTGCATCGGCCCCATCCTCGGCGCGATCCTGACTTACACGGCCAGCGAGGCCGACCTTGGGCGCGGGCTGGTGCTGCTGTTCGCCTACTCGATGGGACTCGCCATTCCGTTCCTGCTGGCCGCGGTGGCGGTGGAGCGATTCCTCGGGTTCTTCCAGAAGATCCGCAAGCAGATGGGGTGGATCAACCGGCTGGCCGGCGTGCTGCTGCTGGTCGTCGGACTGTTGCTGATCACCGACCAGTTCACGCGGATCGCGGGATTCCTGCAGCAGTACACGCCGGAGTTCATCCGATCGCGAATCTGAGCTTCGTTTCCGGCGATTCGTATGGACAGAGGACGCCACGACGGCAATGCGCCGCGCCGGCGTCCTGGCGTCCGCCACGCCGCTGGCTGACCGGGCATTCGCGCTATCTGCCGTGCGCCGCCTGGTGCACCCCCGCCACGGCGCGCCCCGACGGATCGGCCATCGCCGCGAAGCTGGCGTCCCAACTGATCGCCGCCGACGATGAACAGGCGATCGACGGCCCACCGGCCACGGTCGCCGCACAATCGTCAGTCGGGAATGCGCGCTCGAAGAGCCGGCGATACAGCATGGCCTCCTTGCTGACCGGCGGATTCACCGGGTGGCACTCGGCGCCCTGCGCGAACTCACCATCGGTGATGGTGTCGGCGGCGTGCGCCTTGAGCGAGTCGATCCAGCCGTACCCGACGCCGTCGCTGAACTGCTCCTTCTGCCGCCAGAGGATCTGCGGCGGCAGCACGCCCTCGAACGCCTCGCGCAGCACCTGTTTCTCGATGCCACCGGGGCGCACGCGCTTGTGTTCGGCATCGATCGACATCGCCAGGTTCAGGAACTCCAGGTCGAGAAACGGCACGCGGGCTTCCACGCCCCAGGCGGCCATCGCCTTGTTGGCGCGCAGGCAGTCGTACAGGTGCAGGGCATCGAGTTTGCGCACCGTTTCGGCGTGGAACTCCTCAGCCGACGGCGCCTTGTGGAAGTACAGGTAGCCGCCGAAGATCTCGTCGGCGCCCTCGCCGGAGAGCACCATCTTCACGCCCATCGCCTTGATCCGCCGGGCCAGCAGGTACATGGGCGTCGACGCGCGAATCGTGGTCACGTCGTAGCTCTCGACATGCCGGATCACTTCGGGCAACGCGTCCAGGCCTTCGGCGATGGTGTAGGTGAATGGGTGATGAATCGTGCCGATGGCGTCGGCGGCAACCTGCGCGGCAGCCAGGTCGGGCGAGCCGTCGAGGCCGATGGCGAACGAGTGCAGGCGCGGCCACCAGGCGTCGGTGCGGTCGTCCTCCTCCACTCGCTTGGCGGCGAAGCGCGCCGCACTGGCCGCCACCAGTGACGAATCCAGTCCTCCCGACAGCAGCACGCCGTAGGGCACGTCGGTCATGAGCTGACCGTGGACGGCTCGCTGGAATCCGGCGCGCAGTACGTCCGGCGCCACCGCCACGCCGCGCGTCGCAGCGTAGTTGCGCCACGCGGGCCGCCAGTACGAGCGGATCTCGCCGATGCGGCTGTCGAGGTAGTGCCCCGGCGGGAAGACCGCGATCTGTTCGCACGCGCCCACCAGTGCCTTCATTTCCGACGCGATCCACAGGCGACCCTGCGCATCGCGACCCTGATAGAGCGGGCAGACGCCAATCGGGTCGCGGGCAATCAGGTGGCGCTGCTGCGCGGCATCCCACAGCGCAAAGGCGAAGATGCCGTTGAGCTTCGGCAGGAAGTCGGCCCCGTGCTCGCGGAACAGCGCGTTGATCACCTCGCAGTCCGAGCCGGTCTGGAATGCGTAGGGCACGGTCAAGGCGCGTTCGAGTTCCTTGTGGTTGTAGATCTCGCCGTTCACGGCCAGCGCCAGCGTACCGTCACCCGAGCGCAGGGGCTGGGCGCCGCCGGCGGGATCGACGATCGCCAGCCGCTCGTGCACCAGCAGCGCGCCCGGCGCAACGAACACGCCACTCCAGTCGGGACCGCGATGCCGTTGCCGGGCCGACTGCGACAGCGCCAGCGCCCGCAGCGGCGACAGGTCGGCGGTGGGCGAGGCGTCGAAGATTCCCAGGATCGAACACATTGTCGTTCTCCGTGGCGGAAAAAAGAAAAGGCCCGCACTGAAGCAGTGCGGGCCGTCGAGGGGACTGTCTGGAGAAAACGCTAGTCGCCGGCCCGCAATGAGGTTTCGCAGTTCCCATTATTGCGGCTGGCGCACGCGCTGCTCCCCGAAACGAAGTTCCGGGAGAGACCAGTGGCAGCGGCGGCGTGAGCGAGCGTCATGTCCGAACCCTAACCGGGCGCGCGTGGTCGGGCAAGCGCATCGGCAGCCACGCCGATGCTGACCAGCTCGTTGCCTGCCGGTGCGACCGGGGCAGTGGCGCACCCCGGACAGTCGCCGCAGGGCACCGCACTCCGCCGCGGGTCCAGCTTGCGCCGTACCAGGTAGCCCACCGCGCACAGCACGATGAGCGCCACGACGAGGTCCTGCCAGCCGAGCCCGGTCATGCGCCGAACCCCAGCAGCTTGCCGCCCTGGAAGACGGCGAACGAGGCCAGCCACGCCAGCGCGTTCATCATGACCAGCATGAAGATCGGCCACCGCCACGAGTTGGTCTCGCGCCGCACCACGGCCAGTGTCGACATGCACTGGCAGGCGAGCACGTAGAACACCATCAGGCTGACGCCGGCGAGCGGCGTGTAGGCGCGCGCTCCCGTCCGGGCATCGGTGGCTACGCGCAGGCTCTGGCGCAATGGCTGCACGTTGTTGTCGACGTTGCCGAGGTTGAACACCGTGGCCATGGTCGACACCATCACCTCGCGCGCGGCCAGCGACGTGATGAGGCCGATTCCGATGCGCCAGTCGAACCCCAGCGGGGCGATGCTCGGCTCGATGAAGCGTCCCGCCTGGCCGGCGAACGAGTGCTCCAGAGCGGCGCCGGCGATCTGCCGCTCGAGCGTGTGGGCCTGCACCGAATCGCCGCTGACGACCGCCACTGCTCGCTGCAACTCGAGGGCGCGCACGGCCTCGCCACCCTTGGGATAGCTGGCCAGGAACCAGAGCACGACCGAGATGGCGAGGATCACCGTGCCTGCCTTCTGCAGGAAGAGCAGGCTGCGTTCGCGCACGGTGATGAGCACCGACCGCCACGACGGCATGCGGTACGGCGGAAGCTCCATGACGTACAGCGGCCGGCCGCCCCGCAGCACGGTGCGCTTCAGGGCGAAGGCGATGACGACGGCCGCGACGATGCCGAGGAAGTACATCGCGAACAGCGTGATGCCCGGGAGGGTGACGAAGCCGACCCACCGATTGGGCACGAACGCGCCGATGAGCAGCGCGTACACCGGCAGGCGTGCGCTGCAACTCATGAACGGCGCGATCATGATGGTGGTGAACCGGTCGCGCCGGTTGTCGATGCTGCGCGTGGCCATGATGCCGGGAATCGCGCAGGCGAACGACGACATCAGCGGGATGAACGACCGCCCGGAGAGCCCCACCTTGCCCATGACGCGGTCCATGATGAACGCCGCGCGCGCCATGTACCCGCTGTCCTCGAGCACGCACAGGAAGAAGAAGAGGATGGCGATCTGTGGCACGAACGTCAGCGTCGTGCCGACGCCGGCAATGACGCCGTCCACGAGCAGCGAGCGCAGCGCGCCGTCGGGCATGGCGTGGCCGACGATGGTGCCGATGCGGGTGACCGCCAGGTCGATGAGGTTCATGGCGGGCAGTGACCACGCGAAGACGGACTGGAAGACGGCGCCCATCAGCACCACGAAGATCAGCGGGCCGTGGACGCGGTGGGTGAGCACACGGTCGATGGCGTCGCGCCGCCGGTCGCCCCGTTCGCCGGGGGCGACCACCGACTCGGCGAGCAGGGCGCTGATCTCCTCGTAGCGGCCGGCCACGTCGTCGGCGCGCCACCCCGGCGACATCTCGTCGAGTCGCCGGGCGACGGTTCGCGCGTCATCGAGCGCCTCGGGGGGCACGTGACTGGCGAGCGCATCGTCCTCGCCATTGTCGAGCAGCATCGCCACGGCCAGGTCGTGCCGGGCCCGGTCGGGCAGGGTGGCGTGACGCGGCAAGCGGTGTTCGAGCCGGTCGAGCACCCGTTGCAGGTACGGCGGAAACTGGCGGAAGTGGCGGGTCGATGGCTCGACATCGCGATCCATCAACTCGCGAAGCTGCGCGATGCCATCGCCCTTGGCCGCCGAGATGCCGACGACCGGCACGCCCAGCGCGCGTTCGAGTGCGCGCTCATCCATGCGCTGGCCGCGCGCGTGGGCCAGGTCCATCATGTTGAGCACGAGCAGCAGCGGCCGTCCCAGCTCGATCACCTGCAGCGCGAGGTAGAGGTGGCGGTCGAGGTTGGTCGCGTCGACGACGAAGACGATGAGGTCGGGTGGCGGCGTGTCGGACTGCAGGCCGAGCAGCACGTCGCGCACGATCATCTCGTCGGGCGACGCCGGCTGCAGGCTGTAACTCCCGGGGAGGTCGATCACCTCGGCGCGACGTCCTGAGGGGAGGTCGCAGAAGCCGGTCTTCTTCTCGACGGTCACGCCCGGATAGTTGCCGACCTTCTGGCGCAGTCCGGTGAGGGCGTTGAACAGCGTCGACTTGCCGGCATTGGGATTGCCGAGGATCGCGATGCGCCGCGGCGCGGGCTCAGCGCGGGGCGACATGGATCCGGCGCGCCTCGGAGCGACGCAGCGACAGGCGCACCCCGCGCACCGAGACTTCGAGTGGATCGCCGAGCGGGGCGCGGCGGATGACGACGATCTCGGTGCCCGGCACGAGGCCCAGTTCCATGAGGCGCCGCGCGACGGAGGGTTCGCAATCGAGGGCGGCGATCACGCCGCGCTCACCGGATGAGAGCGTGTCGAGCGCGCGTTCGGCGGCTGCGTCGTTTCGGGGTGCCGCGTTCATCGGCGGACGGCGATCTGCGCGACGTCGCCCAGCAGGGACTCGTGCAGGCAGGTGTCAGCGCACACGCCGCAGGCGTCGGCGGCACCCGGGGCGCCGAGCGCGCCGAGCGCGCCGGGAGCGTGCGCGGCGCACGCGTGGGGGCTGGCGCGATACGCATCGCGGAATTGCTTCGCCGCTGGATGCTGGGAGCGGAGAAAAGCGGTGAGCCGGAGCAGCTCGACGGAGACTTCAGTGCTGACCAGGTGCTCGATCATGCATGCGTCTTCGGTCGCCACCGTTTCCGGAACGCCGAGGATCTCGGTGAGGAACACCGTCAGTACGCGCCGGCTCGATTCGGTGCGGGTGGCGAGGCCCGCGCCTGTGCTGGTCAACTCGACACAGCCGTACCGTTCATGCGTGACCAGGCCATGCCGCTCCAGGGAGCGTAACATGGAGGTGACGCCGCTCTTGGAGACGCCGAGGTGGTCGGCGATGTCGCCGACGCGGGCGTGGCCTTTTTCCACCTTGAGCGCGGCCACCGCCTGGAGGTAATGGGCCATCGAGTGCGATACTTCCTTCTCGCCGAAGCGCTTCCAGGTGTCCATCAGTAGTTCCTCTGCCTGATTACTCTGTACCGTCACGGGCGCGCCTCGCCGAGAGCGAGATACAGGGTGGCCTTAAGAGAGTTAAGGTAGCTTAACTACGGCAGTGTGGTTTGCGCAAACCCCCGGGTTTGGCGGTCAGGCCTGCCGACTGAGCGGATCATTGCGGCGGCAATGTTTTGGTGACGCGCTTTGCGGGAGGGGGTGGCAGTTTGGGGGCTTCTGCAGCGATAGCCAGACCAGGCGCCAAGGACATGCCCGCAACGAAGCCGCGACTGATCGTCCAGGTGAAAGGCCGCATGCGCGCGCGACACCTGAGCCCGCGTACCGAGCAAGCATACGTGGGCTGGATCCTCCGTTATATCCGATATCACGGCACGCGGCATCCCGCGGAACTCGGTGAGGCCGAGATCATCGCGTACCTGACGCACCTGGCGGACGAGCGGCGCGTGTCGCGTTCGACGCAGATGCAGGCGTTGAGCGCGCTGGTGCTGTTGTATCGCGAGGTGCTGGCCAAGCCTGTGGGCGACGTGCGGCGTGTGCTGCGGAGCACGTCACCGACGCGGCTGCCGGCCGTGTTGAGTCGAGGCGAAGTGCGCGCGGTGCTCGGCCAGTTGCGCGGCACCAGCCGGTTGATCGCGCTGCTGCTGTATGGGGCGGGGCTGCGCCTGATGGAGTGCCTGACGTTGCGGGTGAAGGACCTCGACTTCGCGCGCGGCGAGATACGGGTGCGCTGCGGCAAGGGGGGCAAGGACCGGGTGACGATGCTGCCGGCGAGCGCCCGGCCGGCGCTGGAAGAGCAGCTGGCGCGGGTGCGCGCGTTGCACGCGCGCGACCTGGCCGAGGGGGCGGGGCGCGTGGCGATGCCGTCGGCGCTCGACCGCAAGGCGCCCGCGTGGGCGACGGATCTTGCGTGGCAGTGGGTATTTCCCGCATCGCGGCGGTACCAGGACGCGGAGAGTGGGCAGGAGCGCCGGCACCACGTGCACGAGACGGCGGTGCAGCGCGCGGTGCAGGGAGCAGTGCGCGCGGCCGGGATCGCGAAGCGGGCGACGTGTCACACGCTGCGGCACTGCTTTGCGACGCACCTGTTGGAGGACGGGTACGATATCCGGACGCTTCAGGAATTGTTGGGGCACACCGACGTCAGCACGACGATGATCTACACGCACGTGCTGAACCGCGGGGGACTGGGGGTGCGGAGTCCGGCGGACCGGCTGGGTGGCGGATAGTGGATATTGCGGCGTAGCTTGCAGTGTTCGCGGAGTTGGGGGTAGAATCTTCTGCAGGTGAATAGAGAGTTATGTCGACTGCACACCGTGCCGTCTCTCCCGCAACGGGCGGTCGACTGTCACGCCAACCTCATCCAACAAATGGCCACCACAAACGTGAATGTGCATCTGCCTCGGCGAAGTTATTGGTTATGTGCGATCACCAGAGGCGTTCTTTTCGGTACGACTTGCGGACTACTCGCCTGTGGAGAAGCGCGTGTCTTGAACATCTCCCCCAACAGCGCATATT
>JBBTFF010000085.1:0-9922 GCA_038041995.1 Gemmatimonadota bacterium
GCCGCGCGAGCTTGCGGAACGGGTAGTTCGTGACGCCCGCCATGGGCGCGAGCACGACCGGCGGCCAGACCGTGAGCGGCCCGAGCACGAGCGGCGCGAACTCCCCCGCCACCGCGAGCGGAGTCGCGCCGTGCTCGGGGCTCGCGAAGCGGACCGCGGAAGTCGTGCTCATCCCCGCCAGGCTAACACCCGTGCGCGCTCAGCGCGGTGCAGCGCCGCCGGGAGCCGAGGCCGCGCGCGAGGATGACCGCCTGCGTGGTGCGCGTCATCTGGTGCCCATCACTTGTCGTGGTCGGGCGTGCTCTTCCAGAAGCCCTGCAGCACCTTCAGCACGCCGTAGCCGCTGAGCACGAAGACCACGCTGAACACCGCGCCCTGCGCATTATTGCCGTAGATGAAGCTGCCCGAACCGAACAGCGCCGAGTAGACGAACGCGCAGCCCATCATCCAGCCGAGCATCGCCTGCGGTAGCGAATCGGGTGATGGCCCCACACCAGCCTCTGCCTGCACCGACTTCCACCCCGGCCCGGCGGGACGCACCAACTTGAAGAAGTTCACCAGCGTCGCGCGGTCGGTCTTCGGCCCGAGGAACGCCGCGGCGATCCAGACGACCGTCGTCACGGCGACGGTGGCCAGCAGCGAGACGTGATCGGCGATCGGCGTGCCCGAGCGTCGCACGACCTCAAAGGCAACTGCCGTCGCGAACGACCCGCCCATCGCCGCCACCTCGGACCAGGCGTTCACCCGCCACCAGTACCAGCGCAGCAGGTACAGCAGGCCGGTGCCGGCGCCGATGGAGAGCAGCAGCGTGAAGCCGCGACTCGCCGTCTCGAGGACGAAGGTGAGGCCCCCGGCGATCACCATCAGGGCGGCCGTCATCAGGCGCGCCACCAGCACGTAGTGCTTTTCGGTGGCCTCGGGTTTCACGAACCGGCGATAGAAATCGTGCACCAGATAGGAGGTGCCCCAGTTCAGGTGCGTCGAGATCGTCGAGACGTATGCAGCCAGCATGCCGGCAACCATCAGTCCGAGCATGCCCGCCGGCAGGAAGGTCAGCATGGCCGGGTACGCCATGTCGTGCCCGATCATCCCCTTGTCCAGGTACGGAAAGGCGCGCGCGATGTCGTCGAGCTGCGGAAAGACGAGGATCGAGCAGAGCGCCACGATGATCCACGGCCACGACCGCAGCGCGTAGTGCGCCACGTTGAAGAAGAGCGTCCCGACCAGCGCGTCCTTCTCGCTCCTCGACGCCAGCATGCGCTGGGCGATGTAGCTGCCGCCGCCCGGCTCGGCCCCCGGATACCAGACCGACCACCACTGCACGGTGAGCGGCAGGATCAGCACCGTCAGCGTCATCGTCCAGTCGTTGAAGTTCGGCAGCAGCGAGAAGACGTGCGGGTCGAGCTTGGTGAACAACCCGTGCAGTCCGCCCACCTGCGGCTGCTTGAGCGCGTAGATGGCGGCGGCGAAGGAGCCCGTCATCGCGATGCCGAACTGGATGAAGTCGGTCACCAGCACGCCCCACAGGCCCGACGTGGCCGCGAAGGCCACGTTCAGTACGGCGCAGATCAGGAGCGTCTGCCACATCGGCCAGCCGAGCAGCACGTTGGCGATCTTCGCCGCGGCCAGGTTCACCGTGGCCATGATGACGCAGTTGAAGAAGAGCCCCAGGTAGATGGCGCGGAAACCGCGGACGAACGTGGCGGCCGTTCCCGAGTAGCGGATCTCGTAGAACTCCAGGTCGGTGAGCACCCCCGACCGGCGCCACATCCGCGCGTAGAACATCACCGTCATCATGCCGGTGAGCAGGAACGACCACCACACCCAGTTGTTGGCCACGCCCTTTTCGCGCACCAGGTTGGTGACGAGGTTCGGCGTGTCGGTGCTGAAGGTCGTCGCCACCATCGAGACGCCGATCAGCCACCACGGTGCTGCGCGACCGGAGGTGAAGAACTCCGCGGTGCTCGACCCCGCCCGCTTGGCCAGCAGGATGGCGGGGAGAAACGAGACCGCGATCGAGATGAGGACAATCCACCAGTCGAGTGACGTGAGATGCATGACGGGGCCGGTGATGGTAGATGACAGATGACAGATGACAGATCGCGAGGGCCGAGACTACGCCTTCCAGTTGCCGCGGGAAAAATCAGGGAACTTCATCGGCTGGCTTCCCTTGGCGACGCTCATCTCGCTCAGCGGGTACGGTGCGCTCCACGCCGCCGAGTCGTACACGTCGATGTCGGGCACCAGCCCTTCGCGCAGGCACTGCACCAGGCGCCACGCCATCACGAAGTCCATGCCGCCGTGACCGCCCTTGCGGGCCGGTTCGCCGAGCTTGGTCCAGAGCGGGTGCTCGAAGTCCTTCTTCCACGGATCGAGCGGGCCCCAGCGTTCGCCGCCCGCCTGAGCGTCCACGTACACGCGTGCCGGGTAGTCCTCGAAGATTCCCTTCGTTCCCTGAATCGCGTTGAGCCGCGAGTATGGCCGCGGATTCGACACGTCGTGCTGCAGCAGGATCGTGCGCCCCCCGGCCGTCTTGATCAGTGACGAGTTCAGGTCGCCGGTGACGTACCGTTCCTTCCACTTCGGGTCGGTGCGGTCCTTCACCGTCTCTTCACGGTGCAGGGTGAGCCCGTGCTCCTCGGTGCTCATCGACACCATGTACTCGAAGCGGTCGCCCTTGTGGATGTCGAGGTACCAGGCCACCGGTCCCAGGCCGTGGGTGGGATACAGGTTGGCGTTGTTGCGCGTGTGCCACGCCCGGCGCCACAGCCCTTCGTCGCGGTCCTCGAACAGGATGTCGCGCAGGTCGTGCAGGTACGCGGCCGCGCCGTGCAGCGGCTCGCCGAGCACGCCGGCGTGCACCATGCGATTCACCAGCATCTCGTTGTAGCCGTAGTTGCAGTTCTCGAGCTGCAGGCAGTGCCGGCGGTGCTTCTCGCTCGCATCGACGAGCGCCCACAGGTCCTTGAGCGTCATCGCGAACGGGCACTCGCTCGACACGTGCTTGCCGGCCTTGAGGGCGGCGAGCATCACCGGCACGTGCCACTCCCACGGGGTGGCCGTGTGGATGAAGTCGATGTCGTCGCGCTGCACCAGCTGCTCGAAGGCGTGGTCGCCGTCGGTGTAGAGCGCGGGCATCGGCGCTCCGGCGTCGGTGACCATCTTCGCGGCCTTCTGCGCCTTGTCGGGCACGTTGTCGCACAGCGCGGTGATGCGCACGCCCGGACAGCCCAGGAACTCATGCACGAGGGACCGCCCGCGAAGCCCCGTGCCGACGATGGCGATTCGCACCGTCTCGCGCCGCTCGAAGGGGACGCCCTTCATGGTGGCTCGCGCCGACGGCGCGGCGGGCGCGGCGTCCGGGTGAGCCGCAGCCGTCACCGACTCGGCGATGGCGGGAGAGAACGCACCCGACACGCCCAGCGCAGCGCCGGCGAAGGCCGCGGATTTCAGCAGGTCGCGGCGGCTCAGCCCCGCACGATCATCGGGTGGCAACGACACGAAATCTCTCCCGTCTCAGGACGGGGAAAACTACGCGCGGAGACGGCGGATCGCGAGATCGCTGGAGAGAATAGGCGCGGGTGCGCAGCGGCTCAGGGCGATGCGACGAGGGGCGAACTGGCTCCCGCCCAGTCCGCCCCTCATCAACGAAATGCGCACGCCCTACGGCTTGCGCACGGCGGGATGGTTGCGCTGGACCCTCGACTCATTCAACGCTTCCATCCTGGCGCGGAAAAGCGGATCCTCTCCGGCTGCAGACATCAGGCAAGGCTGCGCAACCTTGCGTAACTCCGTGTGCGTCCGCTCCACGGCCGCATTCACCTTGGCATCGGCCTGCCTGCCAACCACGGCCTTCACCAGCGCCTTGCCGTTCCTGACCACCAGTGGAATCCACTTGCGCGTCTCGGTGTTGTCGCACGGGGCCGGCCCCTCCGACGCGGCCAGCGCGTCCGCCAATCGCGCCAACTCAACCGCCTTCTCCCGCGCCGGCATGGCGTTCCCCTTCATCGACGACGCCAAGACGGTCGTCAGCAGCGAGTGAAGCGCATCGAACTCCTTCCATCCACTCTGCTTCCCCATCATGCCGGGCATGCCGCCCATCATGCCGCCCATCCCCTTCATCGCGGCCATCATGCACGGCTTTCCGACCGTTTCGAATCCGTCGTGCACTTTCTTGAGCGCAGTCTTCACGCCCGCGTCGTTCGCCTTGCCCGCCGCGACGTCCGCGTAGTCCTTGGCGTCGGCCACCATTCCAGAAAGCACCTTGCGCGCGGCCGCGTTGTCGCACGCGGCGGGTCCCGTCGACTTCTCCCACGCGGCGGCGCTCGCAACGAGCGTCGGCGCCAGCGTGCGCGCCATCGCCAGGCTGTCCTTCTGCGCCGGATGCCACACCGACATCAGCAGAGTGCGGAAGGCGTCGAGCTCGGCCCAGCCGCTCTTCATCTCTTCCTTCCCCTGCCCCGTGGCGGCCATGTCATGCTTCATGCCCGTGTCGGCGCCAATCCTGCTCATGTCGTGCTGCATGGCGGGCTTCGGCGCCGGCTTCGTCTCCGCCGGCTTCGCCTGTGCCCCGACGACCGCCGGCACGAACGCGAGCAACATCGCACATCCAACGAACCGCATCGACAGCCTCATTGATCAATCCCGTAGTAGTTGTGGTGATCGTATGGCTTACAGCGTACAGCGTCGAGCGTACAGGTTCCCTTCATTCGGAAGGCTGCTATGCCCGACTCCTCACTTCCCCGTGATCCCCCACCGTCACCTCCCCCTTCACCCCCTCCAGCACCACGTGGTCACCCACCAGCGAGTGGGACAGCGTGCAGCGGGCGAGCTTGCTGTGCGACCCGATGATCGTGTGGCTCACCGTGCAGCTCAGCAGGCGAGACCCCGTCCCGATCGAGACGTTCGGTCCCACCGTCGAACCCGTCAGCACCACGCCGTCCTCGATGTACACCGGGTCGATGAGCGTGCAGTCCTCGAGCCCGCGCGGCTGCCGTGCCAGCCCCTTCTCCAGCATCACGCGATTGGTGTCGAGCAGGGTGTCGATCTTCCCCGCGTCGTACCATCCGGCCACGTCGAGCACCTTCAGCCTGGCGCCGTGGTCGATCATGTACTGGAAGGCATCGGTCAGGTAGAACTCCCCCTGGTTCTTCGGCTGCGTCAGCACGTGGTCGATGCCCTCGAACAGCAACTTCCAGCTCCTGATGTAGTACAGCCCGATGTTCGCCCGCTTCGAGATGGGCGTCTTCGGCTTCTCGACGATCTTCGTCATGTGGCCGTGCTCGTCGGTGACCACCACGCCGAAGCGCTGGTAGTCCTCCACTTCCTTGGTCCAGATGATCCCGTCGTCGGTGCACGTCCTGATGACGCCTAGGTCGGTGTCGAAGATGGTGTCGACGAAGATGATCAGCACCGGTTCGTCCACGCGCGACTTGGCCAGCGCCACCGCCCCCGCCGTGCCGTCCTGCACCTTCTGCTCGATGAACGACGCGGGGAAGTCGCTGTACGCCGAGCGGGCGTGCGCCTCCACCGTTTCCTTCAGGTGCCCGGTGATGTAGATGACTTCGCTGACGTCGCCCAGCTTGCGCACGTCGTCGAGCACGTAGTCCATCACCGGCTTGCCGGCCACCTTCAGCATCGGCTTGGGCACGGTGTGCGTGTGCGGGCGCAGCCGCGCACCCTTCCCCGCCAGCGGAATGATCACTTTCACGGCGCGCTCGTCCCCTCTCGACCGTAACGGTCGTTCAGTCGTACAACGTCATCGAGGTGCGGCGTGCTCGCCTCCAGCACGTCGCAGTCGGTCACGGCTTCCATCTGGTGAACGATGCCCGGTGTGTTGCGATAGCTCTCTCCTTCCGCCAACGGTACTTCGACGAGACTCTCCGCACTCCGCCCCACGCGGTAGATCATCGTCCCGCGCAACAGATGGATGGTCTCATCCTTCCGGTTGTGGTACTGCACGCTCAGCGCGTGCCCGGCCTTGATGTGCAGGAGCTTCCCCACGTACAGCTCGGTGTGGGCCCAGATCACCTCGTGCCCCCACGGCTTCGGCACGATCGTCACGCTCGCCTTTCCGTCCACGTCAGTTCCTCACGGGTCGCGCAGTCAGCGCGCTCGGCGTCGTCACGCACGCCGTCACGCACTTGCCGCAGCCGGTACAGGCGGCGCCGATGAACGGCCGCCCCTTGCCATCCAGTTCGATTGCCGCGTCTCCCACCGGGCAGACGCGCGCGCAGACTCCACATTCGATGCCCTGAAACGCCAGGCAGCGCCGATCATCCACGCCGATGATCGCCATCTTCACGTCCGCCCACCCGTTCACCGGCGCGAGCAGCGCGCCGGTGGGGCACACCTTCACGCACGGCATGTCCTCGCACATGATGCACGCCCGGTCATCCACCTCGATGATCGGCGTTCCGGCCGCAATGCCGTGCTGCGACGGAAGGATGCGGATGGCCAGCGCCGGGCAGACGTTCCCGCACTCCCGGCAGCGCGTGCACGCCGCCAGGAATGCCGGCTCGGCGATGGCACCCGGTGGCCGAACGTACGACACCGGCGACATCCTGTCCGAGACGGCATCCACGACTTCCCCCAGCAGGCGCGCCAAGCCCTGCGAAAAGAAGCCGCGCCGGTCGAGGGGGGAGTCTGCCATCGCCCTGCAAAATGCCTTCCGCGCAGGGGAAATGACAGTGACCGGTTGCCGCTAGGGCTTGACGGGCGCATCGCGGCGCACGCCACGCACGAGCAGGTCCACGCGGGCTCTCTCCTCGTGCTCGGCGAGACGCACCGCCACCTTCGGCGTCTTGCGTGCGCCGAACTGCGCCACCACCGTCAGCAGCTGTCTGCGCGGCACCCCACACACGGCGTAGTTCCCGTCGCGCGCCGACACCGCGGTCATCTGCCGCGTCTGCCGGCTGAGCTGCCCGTTTGTCGCCGTGTGGTTCTCCTGCCACTCCACCGACACCACCGCGTCCCCCAGCGGTGTACCGCGCTCGTCGTGCACCCTTCCATGGAGCACGCCGGCCGCCGCCCCCTTGGCGCCCTGCGCGCACTGCGACGACGGCAGCATCGTGTCCGCCTGCGCCAGGACGTCTTCCCCAGGTACACGTTCCTGCTTCGCGGCGCCGCTCGCCACCGCCTTCGGCACCGGCTCCACCTCACCGTTGGTGAACACCAGGTCATCGCCTCGCCTCACGCGCCAGACCTCGCCGCCGCGCACGGACAGTCCCGTCACGCGCGAGCCCACCTGTTGCAGCGCCGTGCGCGGCATGCGGATCTCCCACGCGCTGATGAACCAGAAGCCGTCGGCAAGCCGCGTGAACTCCAGCGCACCGCCAGGGCGCGCCAGCTGCAGCTCGGCAGGCAGTCCTTCGTACCAGTATTCCATGCGACGCAGCTCGGAAGTGCCGCGGTCGAGCCACAAGGTGCCGCGCACGTCCACCAAGCCGGCCGGGCGCGCCGCCGGCCGGAACGTCAGCCCAATCCACCCCGCGAGATCACCCGCGCCGTTGGTCAAGTCCAGGCAGTGCGCGGCGGCGAAAGGTTCGGAGAGCAGGACGTCGGCATCGGGAGCCCAGTAGGTCGCGCCGAGGGCATCGCGCTCCACATAGCCCACACGCGCCAGCGAGTCGGGCGTCAGGCTTTGAAAGGGACGAAGCGACGCACCCTCGCTGAACTCGTGCAGTCGCCGCGACTGGGAACGGTTGCCGAGCGATCGCTGCTCGCTGTACTTGCTGACCCGCACAATCGGGCGCGCATCACGGGAGGTGAGCGTCGTGGAGATCAGCGCCTTGCGCGCCTCCTCGAAGACCGTGGCGACCGCCTCACCCGCCGCACCCGTCTGCCGGCAGGAGGAGGTCACACTCGTCGTGATCGTCGAGAGGACGATGGGCGTGTTGGGAAGCACCGTGCGAAGCTGGCGCGTCTCGTTCGCCCCGAGCGACAATGTCGCCACGACGAACGGACGATGGCCGATGCGCAGTGCGCGCAGCCGCACCGGACCCGCCTGGAGTGCCAGGGCGTAGCGACCGTTGCCGCTCGTGATGGTCCGCGCCAGCAGGCTGTCGTTCGCCGGACGACTCGCCACCACGATGACGCCGGCCGCCGGCGTTACGCTGTCGGGCTGCAGCAGCAGGCCACTGATGGCCTGCCCCGCAGCCGGCGACGGCAGCAACAGCGCCCCGCACACGAATGAACTCCGCCACGCACGCATGCAAGGAACTGTACTTCTCCCCCACGCCGAGGCAAGGCGAAAACTCACGCGCTCCTGGCCAAAAGGGCGGCCTCACCGGCCGCCCCTCCGCACTCCGCACCCTGCACTTCACTGTGCCTCTTCGCCCTGCACTTCACTGTGCCTCTTCGCCCTGCCCCTCAGCGCACCATCCGGGCACGCAGCACTCCCAGCCTTCGCCGCACCGACCCATCCATCACCGTGTCGCCCACCCGCACGATCACGCCGCCAAGAATGGCCGCGTTGACCGCGACGTGCGGCACCACCGTCTTGCCCAGCGCCTTGCTCAGCGACGCCACCAGCGCCTCGCGGTCGGTGTCGCTCAGTTCGCGCGACACGGTCACCCGCGCGTGCACCCTCCCTTCCTGCGCGTCGAGCAGGTCGTTGTACTCGGCGGCCACTTCGCGCAGCAGCATCTGCCGTCGGTTGGTCACCATCTTCTGGAGGAAGCGCACGAACAGCGCCGGCGCCTGCCCCGTGAGGGCCTTGCCCAGCACCTCGTTCTTCTTCGCCTCGCTCACCTGCGGTGCGGCCAGGAACTGCTGGAACGTCGCGTCCCGCTCCAGCACGTCAGCCAGGCCGTTGATGTAGGCCCCGTAGCTGTCACGCCCGCCGTCCCTGGTGGCCAGCGTCAACAGCGCGTCCGCATAGTTGCGGGCGATCGCCGAGCTTTCCATCACCTGGTCTCGAGCGACGAAAGGTAGTTCTCCACCAGCTTGCGGTTCTGCGCATCGTCGAGGTTCTTCTCGATCACCTTCGACGCACCGGCGATCGCCAGGTCCACGGCTTCGCGGCGCAACTCGGCGATCGCGTGCACCTTCTCGGTCTCGATGTCGCGCTTGGCGCGCGCCAGCATCTCGCCCTGCTGCGTCTTGGTCGCTTCCAGCAGGTCGGCGCGCATCTTCTCGGCGGTCACGCGGCCATCGGCGATGATCTTCTGCGCGTCGGCGCGTGCGGCTTCGAGCTGCTTGCGCTGCTCGGCCAGCGCGCTGGCCGCGGCGTCACGGTCCTCCCTGGCTTGGTCCATCGCCTCGCGCAGCGCCTGTTCGCGCGCCTCGACGGCGCCGACGATCGGCCCGAAGGCATACTTCGACAGCACGAAGAACAGGACGAGGAAGATCAGCACCGTCCAGAACATCAGGCCGCCAACCGGCGACAGCAGGCCGCCCTTGGGGGCCTCGGCCTCGCTGGCCAGGGCCGGCGTGGCGGACGTCGCGACGAGCAGCAGCGCGCGGGTCAGGAAAGAGCGCATTGGTTCGGAAATGGAGGAGAGGAAGAGACGGCGTGCCTGCGGACCCCGGGGCCCGCAGGCCACCATGCTGCCTAGAACTTGTTCTGGATCAGGAACGTCACGACGACCGCGAACAGCGCGGCGCCTTCGATGAACGCGGCGAAGATCAGCGCGGCCGTCTGGATCTTGGCGGCGACTTCGGGCTGGCGGGCCATGCCCTCAACCGCCTGGCCGCCGACGCGGCCAATGCCGAGTCCAGCGCCGATGATCGCGAGACCAGCGCCAATGCCGGCGCCCATCATCGCCCAGGCGCCCATGTAGTCCTTCGAGTACGCCGCAGCCTGCATCAGGGGGTACATCATTGTGTGGTAGCTCCGGAAAACGTGTTGTGATCCTGCCGTCAGCACCCGCAACGGGTTTCCCCGCCACCATCCGCCATCGAGCCCCGGGGCCCAGCGGAC
>JBBTFF010000085.1:10022-11571 GCA_038041995.1 Gemmatimonadota bacterium
GCGTACGACCCGAACGTGAAGATCAGCCCGATCATCGCCAGCACCACGATGTGCCCCGCCGTCATGTTGGCGAAGAGACGGATGGCCAGCGCGAACGGCTTGGTGAACTTGCCGATCAGTTCCACCGGGCTGAGGATCAGCGACATCGGCACGCGCATCAGCAGCGGCATGTCCTTCGGCCAGAAGATGATCGTGTTGATGTAGCCCTTGCCCAGCGCCCGCATGCCGGCCACCTCGATGACCACGAAGGTCATCAGGGCCAGCGTCCACGTCACCGAGATGTTGCCGGTGGCCGTGCTCATGTACGGGAACAGGCCCAGCAGGTTGGCGAACAGGATGAAGAAGAAGAGCGTCAGCAGGTATGGCACGAAGCCTTCGCCGTGATGGCCGACGTTCGGCAGGATGACCTCGTTGCGCATGTAGAGGATCATCGCTTCAATGGCACCGGCCATTCCCTTGGGCGGCAGTCCCAGCGCCGCGCACCGCTGGTGCGACCGCGCCGCGCCAACCAGCACGATGATCAGCAGCACCGCGACGATCCAAAGCATCACCACGTGCTTGGTGGGCGACAGGTCAAACTCCATCGACCCGATGTGGAACGTGAACCACCCGCTCGGCAGCGTGATTTCGCGCGCGAAGCCATGCGCCGCGTTGAACGACGGGATCTCGAGGTGCTTCGAATCGGTGATGTGCGGCGTGATGAGATCTACTTTGGATTCCCCTGCCCCTGCCTGTGCACCAGGAGTGGCGTGTTGCATTCCAGCCATCGAGTCGGCGGGCGCGCCCGCCGGCGCGGCGGCAGCGGCCGGCGTCGTGGCCTGGTGCTCCTGCGCCGAGAGCGGGGCGGTGACAACGAGTGCGGCGAGCGCGAGAACTAGGGATCCAAGCTTCATGGCTTGAGGAAGACGGGTTCGATCAGCGTGGAAACGAAGAAGAACGCAGCCAGGCTCAGCAGGGCGGGCGCCGGGGGATACCCCATCACCTTGGTGCCGACCAGCGCGTGCAAGACCAGAGTAACGAACCGCAGCAGCATGCCCGCGCCCCAGCCGGCAATCATGTTCGTCGGCATGAAGATGCGAACGAAAAAGAAGCCGACCACCTGGATGGCCAGCGCGATCCCCGCCGAGAACCAGATCGCCTGCTGGGCCTGCGGTTCGGGCCAGAGCCGCGTCAGCAGCCAGGCGAGCCCCACGATGAGCACCAGCGACAGCCCGGCGAACGACAGGGCGCGCTTCACTTCGACTCCTTGTCCAGCTTGTCCAGCTTGTCCAGCTTGTCCTGCGCCTCTTCCCGCTGTTCGACGGCCTTCAGTTTGCGATACATGCTGTAGAAGGCCGCCGTCGCGCCGGTGAAGACACCCAGGATCATGAACCACGGCGAGGTGCCGAGCTTGCCGTCCACCCATTGCCCGAGGTACAGGAACAGGAGGAGCGACAGCACGAACTGCAGTCCGAGCCCCATGAACTGGGCCGCCGGACCAGACCCGAAACTCCCCTGGTTGAGAGGGGATTCGCCACGCTTTCGCGTGTCCTTCGAGTCTCTCGCCACA
>JBBTFF010000086.1:0-10106 GCA_038041995.1 Gemmatimonadota bacterium
ACCAACCACCAGCCACCAGCCACCAGCCACCAGCCATCTACTTTGTACTCCGTCAAGGAAATCTTCTACACGCTGCAAGGAGAGGGAGTGCACGCCGGACGGCCGGCCGTGTTCTGCCGGTTTTCCGGCTGCAACCTGTGGACCGGGCGCGAGGCGGATCGCGCACGCGCCGTCTGCCAGTTCTGCGACACCGATTTCGTGGGAGTGGCCGACGACGGCGGCAGATTCGCGACCGCCGACGAGTTGGCGGACGCCGTGGCCGCGGCGTGGCAGACCACCGACGAAGGCGCTCGCACGCGCTACGTCGTGTGCACCGGCGGCGAGCCCTTGCTGCAGCTCGACGCGGCGGCCATTGACGCGCTGCATCTGCGCGGCTTCACGGTGGCAGTCGAGACCAACGGCACGCAGCCACTGCCGCAGGGCCTGGACTGGGTGTGCGTGAGCCCCAAGGCCGGTGCCCCGCTGGTCGTGCACGGCGGAGACGAGTTGAAGCTCGTCTATCCCCAGCCTGGCGCAGCTCCCGAGAGGTTCCGGCATCTCGAGTTTCGCAACTTCGCGCTGCAGCCCATGGATGGCCCCGAGCGCAACGAGAACACGCAGGCTGCCGTGGCGTACTGCCTGGCGCACCCCCAGTGGCGCTTGAGCGTGCAGACGCACAAGGCGCTGAACCTCCGTTAGTCCCTGCCCCTTCCCCTGCCCCTGCCCCGATAATGGATGCCTACTGCGAGTTCACCATCGCCGCCGGCCGGCGCCTGACCGGCGTCCCGGCGGACCATCCGTGTGCACGCGTGCACGGGCACACGTTTCTGGTGCGTCTCACGGTGTCGGGTCCGGTGAATCCTCAGACCGGCTTCGTGGCCGACTTCGCCGACCTGCGCTCGGCGTTCGCTCCGGTGCACGACGCGCTCGATCATCGGTTCCTCAACGACGTCCCGGGACTCGAAAACCCGACGAGCGAACGGCTGGCCATCTGGATCTGGCAGTCGCTGCGGCCGGCGCTGCCGGCGCTGAGCGCGGTGGAGATAACCGAAACCGGACGGTCCGGGGTGGTTTTCCGCGGCTGACGGCCGGTGCCAATCTCAGGCGCCAGTCGCATCAGGCGCCAGTCGCGGTTCCCGCGCCGTCGACAATTGGCTATTTTTTCATCCTAATGCTGCGTCAAGTCCGCCTCCTGCTCGCACTCGCGCTCGTTGGCTCCGTCGCCTCCGTGGCCGCGGCCCAGGACTCCGGGCCCTTGACCGCCCTGCAGGCGCGTGGGTCGAACCCGGACGGTCCTGTTGCCAGGCGCCTGGCGTCGTCCGATGCCGTGGTGGCGAAAGCGCGAGAACAGTTGGGGAAGCGCTACCGGACCGCTTCTGCTTCGCCCGACCACGGCTTCGACTGCAGTGGGTTGGTGAAGTATGTACTGAACGCCTTCGGCGTCGACCTGCCGCACAACGCGGCGCGCATCGCCCGCGAGGGCGAGGCCGTCAGCGCCGACACCTCGTCGCTGCTCCCGGGAGACCTGCTGATGTTCGGCCGGGGACGCAGCGCACGCATCTCTCACGTGGGGATTTACGTCGGCGAGGGAAAGATGATCCACGCCAGCACTGCCCAGCGTCGCGTCATCGAAACGGCCCTGCCATCCTCGATGTCCACCATGAAGCTGCGCACGGTGCGCCGCGTCCTGTAGGATTCCTCCCCCCACGACCGCGGCTCCGCGCACCCTCGCCCCACCCTGATCGTCAATCGCCCGGCCACCAGCCGGGCGTTCGTGTATCCCCCGATGGTTTTGCCGGACGAAAAACTCGCCCGCCGGAGCTTATTGACGTTTCCGGGCGCAGGGCCAAAGATTTACCGGACTCTGACGTACAGGATTCCCTCCGGTCGTCGTGGCGTGGCGCCGGCCAGCAGGATCGCAACTTCATTCTCCACGAGGTGCTATTATGGCAAGACGTTTCGTCGGCAGGTTGCTCGCGGCAATTGGGTTTGCTGCGGCGGCTGGAACTGCGGCGGCACAGTCGGGCAGCATTGGCGGCAAGATTACGGACGAAGCGGGAGCCGGCATCGGCAATGCAACGGTGCAGCTCGTCGAGGGCCTGCGGACGGCGGGCGTCATGCAGTCGGGCGTGGATGGCTCCTACCGCTTCCTCAGTCTCAAGGCCGGATCGTATGCCGTGAAGGCGACCCGGATCGGCTTCAGGCCGGGCCGCGTGGACGGCATTGCCGTCACCAGCGCCGCCAGGACGGTGAACATCAAGCTCTCCGAAGTCGCCACGATGTTGAACACGGTGGCCATCACGGGCATCGCCGAAGAAGAAAAGGTCAACAAGGCGCCGGCGGCGATCAGCGTCATCAGCCAGCAGAGCATCAACGAGAACGTCACCACCACGGCGACCGAACAGCTCCGTAACGTGCCGGGCATCGACATCACCAGCGGTGGCATCGTGCAGTCCAACGTCGTGGCCCGCGGATTCAACAACATCTTCTCGGGCTCGCTGCTCACACTGACGGACAACCGCTTCAGCTTCGTCCCGTCGCTGCGCGTCAACATCTCCTACATGGCGCCGACGTCCAACGAGGACATCGAGCGGATCGAGGTCGTCCTCGGACCTGCCGCCGCGCTGTACGGCCCGAATGCGTCGCAGGGCGTCATGCACGTCATCACCAAGTCGCCATTCAACTCCAAGGGCGGCACGGCCACGGTGGACGTCGGCGAGCAGAGCCTGCTGCGAGTCGCCGGCCGCTATGCCGGCACCGTGGGAGCGAAGTTCGGCTACAAGCTCTCGGCCGAGCGCACGACCGCGACCGATTTCAGCAGCGTCGACTCGGTGGAACTGAAGGCCGGCCGCCAGCGCTCGTTCGACATCGAGCGCACGGCGATGGACCTCCGCGCCGACTGGCGTCCCGATTCCAGGACGGAAATCGTCGGCAGCTTCGGACGGGCGCTCATTGGCAGCGCCGTCGAGCCGACGGGACTTGGCGCCGCCCAGGTGAAGGGTTGGCAGTTCACCGCCATGCAGCTGCGCGCCAAGCGCGGCAAGCTGTTCGCCCAGGTGTTCCGCAACAGCAGCAACGCCGGCGACACGTACCTCCTGCGCACCGGCCAGCCGATCATCGACGAGTCCAACCAGACGGTCGCCCAGGTGCAGCACAGCTTCTCGTACGGCGACGGACGCCAGACGTTCGTGTACGGCGGTGACTACCTGTCGACGCAGCCTAAGACCGGCCGGTCGATCAACGGCCGCAACGAGGAGATCGACAACTTCACGGAGATGGGTGGCTACGTGCACTCCATCACCCACCTGAACAAGTACTGGGACGTCGTGGGTGCCATTCGTTACGACGAGCACAGCAATGTGGACAAGGGCACCTGGTCGCCGCGCGCGGCCATCGTCTACAACCCCAGCGAAGGCCAGAGCTTCCGCGCCTCGTACAACAAGGCGTTCTCGAACCCGTCCACCAACAACCAGTTCCTCGACCTGGCCGCAGGCTACATCCCGAGCCAGGCGAACGCGTTGTACACCGTGCGCGCGCTCGGCACGCCGAGCACCGGCTTCCAGTTCCGCCGCGATTGCACGGGCGGCAGCGGCAACCTCTGCATGAAGTCGCCGTTCAACCCGGGCGGCCGCAATCAGTTCGTTCCGGCTTCGGCCGCGGGCTTCTACAAGGCGGCGGTTGCCGTCGCGGCGGCAGGCGGCCTGGGGAACGGGCTGACCGCCGGCCTCATCGCCAATGGCATCCCGGCCGCGCTCGCACCCACGGTCTCCGGCGCCATGATGGCGGGCCTTGCCGCGCTCCAGCCGACGCCGGCCCAGGCGGGCACCGTGCTGCGCACGCTCAATCCGACGACCGGACGCTTCAATACGGTGGCGGCCGCGGACGTGCGCGACATCGACGCCATTCGCCCCACGCTGACCACCGGCTGGGAAGCCGGGTGGAAGGGCGCGATCGGCAAGAAATTCTACGGCACGGTTGACTGGTGGTATTCGGAGCGGAGCGATTTCGTGGGCCCGCTGATCGTGGAGACGCCAAACGTCTTCCTCGACGCCGCATCGCTCGGCAGCTTCCTGGTGCCGAACCTGGCCGCCACGCTGACGCCGATTCTCGGACCGGCGACTGCTGCCGCTCTTGCGGCGGGTTTCGCGCCGACGATCGCCGCCTCTCTCGGCGGCGTGTCGGGCTCAGCCACCACGGGTGTGCCGCTCGGCGTGGTCAACCCCAATCATTCACTCTCGGGCAGCACCGATGTCGTGCTCGCCTACCGCAACTTCGGCCGCGTGCGCCTCAGCGGCGCTGATTTCAGCGGCACCTACCTGCTGAGCGATACCCTTTCGATCCACGCCACGTACAGCTGGGTCAACCGCGACTTCTTCAGCCGCACACAGCTGGGTGGCGTGTCGGACATCGCGCTCAACGCGCCGCGCGACAAGGCCTCGGTCGCCATTCGCTACCGCGACGACGAGAAGGGCATCGGCAGTGAACTGCGCTGGCGGCGCACTGGCCAGTTCCCGGGTAACTCCGGGGTCTACATCGGCCTGGTCAAGGGTTACCAGTTATTCGACGCCACGTTCACGTTCCGCCCGACGGTGCTTGGCGGCGCCATGCTCTCGGTGATGGCGCAGAACCTCACCAACAACAAGCACTCGGAGTTCATTGGCGGGGCCGAGATCGGCCGGCTGGTGATGACGCGAATCCAGTATGCGTTCTAGCTGAGAGTACGACAGAGTACGACAGAGTAAGACAGAAAACGACAGAGTACGACAGAACGGCGGGGCCTACTGGCCCCGCCGTTTTGTCTTCTCATCAAGACACCCGTTGTTTCTCTCCGGCGGTGGGCGCCGCTATCTTTCGATCAATGCTCAACCTGCTCGACACTTCCGCGAAACTCGTGATTGCCCACCGGGGCAACTCGATGCACGCCCCTGAAGACACCATGGAGTCGTTCCGTCAGGGACTCGCGCTGGGAGCCGACGGCATCGAGTTCGACGTGCGGTTGAGCGCTGACGGCGTGCCGGTGGTCATCCACGACCCCACACTCGACCGCACGACCAGCGGATCCGGACTGGTTGCCGATCGAACGTTCGATGAACTGCGCGCCCTCGACGCCGGCTACCGGTTCACACGCGATGATGGGCGCACGTATCCCTACCGAGGGCGGGGGATGCGGATTCCCGCGCTTGACGAGGTGCTCGAGGCCTTTCCCGCCGCGCCGTGCATCATCGAACTGAAGACACCGACGGCGACGGCCGCGCTGGCCCGCGCGCTCGAAGCGCACGACGCCAAGGGTCGGGTGGTGGTCGGCAGCTTCCTCGACACCGCTCTCGCGCCGCTGCGAGGGCGCGGCTACCTGCTCACCGCCTCCAAGCCTGAGGTGCTTCGCCTGTACGCGCGTGCGCTGACCCTGCGCGGCGCCGGAACGCCGGCGTACAGTGCGTGCAGCGTCCCCCCGTGGTTTCGGGGGCTGCCGGTACCCGTGCTGCAGTTCGCGCGAATGTTGCGCCGGTGCGGCATTCCCACGCACGTCTGGACGGTGAACGACCTGCGCCAGGCCCGGCGACTTTGGGCCGGGGGCGTCAACGCGATACTTTCTGATGATCCCGGCGCGATGCTCGGGTTGCTCGGCCGCCCGGATCGGGCGGGCCCTCCAATGGAGCCCCGATGACGGCACCTACGCCGCCGGTAGCAAATACGACGAAAAAGGCAACCGATTACAGGCAGGGCTGGGCGGAAGCCAAGGTCCTGATGTGGGCGCACCGCCGCACCTTGGCCATCGGTTTCGTGCTCATGCTCCTGAGCCGCGCCGCCGGCTTCGTGGGGCCCGCCAGCACCAAGTGGTTGATGGACGAGGTGGTGGGCAAGAAGCGATTCGACCTGCTGATCCCGCTGGCGACCGCGGTCGGCCTGGCGTCGCTCGTGCAGGCCGCCACGTCGTTCGGGCTCTCCCAGGTGATCAGCGTCGCGGGACAGCGCGCCATCACCGAGCTGCGGCGCAAGGTGCATGCGCGCCTCATGCGCCTGCCGGTGTCGTTCTTCGACAGCACGCAGAGCGGCGTGCTGATTTCGCGCGTCATGAACGACGCCGAGGGGATCCGCAACCTCATCGGCACGGGGATTGTGCAGATGGTGGGCGGCCTCCTCACGGCCATCGTCGCGCTGGGCGGCCTCTTCTGGCTCAACTGGCAGATGACGGTGGCCACCCTGGTGCTGCTGAGCATCTTCGGCGCGGGCATGGCCTACGCGTTCAAGACGCTGCGCCCCATCTTCCGCGAGCGAGGCGCCATCACCGCCGAGGTGAGTGGACGCCTGGGACAGGCGCTGGGCGGCGCGCGCGTGGTGAAGATTTACACCGCGGAAAAACGGGAAGAAAAGGTCTTCACCGTCGGCGCCAACCGGCTGTTCCGGAACATCGCCAGCACGATCACCGGCACCTCGGCCATCGGCGCGCTGAGCACCGTGATCATCGGCGCCATCTACGTCCTGCTGATCGTCATCGGCGGCCGGGCGATCATTGCCGGCGAGATGACCATTGGCGACCTCTTCATGTACGTCTTCTTCGTGGCGCTGGTCGCGTTCCCGGTGGTGCAGATGGCGAGCATCGGCACGCAGTTCACCGAAGCCTTTGCCGGGCTCGACCGCATTCGCGAGATCATGCAGACGTCCACCGAGGACGAAAAAGACGCGGAGCACGAGCGCGTGAAGGAGTTGCACGGCGAGATCGCGTTCGATGACGTGACCTTCGAGTACCGGGAGGGGATCCCGGTGCTCAAGAACATCTCGTTCACCGCCCCGGCCGGGACGACGACGGCGCTGGTGGGCTCGAGCGGCTCGGGCAAGAGCACGCTGATTTCGCTGATCATGGCGTTTGCGCGCCCGCTCAGCGGTCGTGTGCTGGTCGATGGCAAGGACCTCGTCGGCCTGCGGCTGCGTGACTACCGCTCCAACCTCGGCGTGGTATTGCAGGACAACTTCCTGTTCGACGGCACCGTGCTCGACAACATCGCCTTCTCCAAGCCGGGGGCTACCAAGGCCGAGGTGCTGGCGGCGGCGCGGGTGGCGCACTGCGACGAGTTCGTGTCGCAATTCCCCGACGGCTACGACACGGTGGTCGGCGAGCGCGGCGTGAAGCTGTCCGGCGGGCAGCGGCAGCGCGTGGCCATCGCCCGCGCCATCCTCAGCGACCCGCGCGTGCTGATGCTCGACGAGGCGACGTCGAGCCTCGACAGCGAGAGCGAGCAGCAGATCAAGCAGGGGCTCCGCGCCCTGCGCACGGGACGCACGACGTTCGTCATCGCCCATCGCCTGAGCACCATCCAGAGCGCCGACCAGATCCTGGTGCTCGAGCATGGCGAGATCGTCGAACGCGGCACCCACAGTGAGCTGCTGCGGCTCGACGGACGCTACAAGCAGCTGTACGACACGCAATACCAGTTGGAGCACGACCAGTTCATCAATCCGGGCGAGGAGATCGCGCGCCAAGCCTAGGGCAGAGTACGGCAGAGTACGACAGAGTACGACAGAATACGACAGAGGGGCGCCGCGACGATCGCAGGGCCCCTCTGTCGTATTCTGTCGTACTCTGTCGTTCTCTCTATGGACTCTTCTTCCCCGTCACCTTCCCGCCATCCCCCTCCATCGACCACGACCCGTCGACCGTATTGTCTTCCAGCAGTGTGAACTCGATGTTGGCCGCGACGCCCTGCGGCGTGGCAATCACCATCTTGACCGTGCGCCCCTCCACCTTGAGCGAACTGATGACCGAGGTGCCGTAGTTGGGATTCGACATCGTTCCGCCGAGGCTGCCGTCCTCCTTCTTCTCGATGACGAGCTCGAAGTCGGCGGGCTGGCCCTGCACCACCACCGACGCGGCGTACTTGCCCACCGGATCGACGGCGAGCGCAGCCGGCTTCACTTCTCCCTGCGCGCGAAGCGCGGCGGGAAGCACGACGGTAAGCGCCAGGGCGGCAAACAGGCGGATATTCATGTGCGGCTGTCCTTGTAAGGGGTGACGGAGCTGGCGGCGGACCGGCGCCATAGAATATGCGACCACGCGGCGGCGCGCCACGTTGCCGCAGGTGCGACTTCGCGCCATCCTTCGGGACCTCTGCCCCGGTCCCCATGAACGTCTGGCCGCAACCCTACAATCCGCTCGGCAGCGCGCTGTTCTCCACGCTGGTCGCCGCCCTGCCGATCGCGCTCCTGCTCGGCGCGCTGGCATCGAACAGGGTGCGCGCGCACTGGGCGGCTCTGCTGGGGCTGGGGTCCGCCGTGGCAATCGCCGTTGCGATGTCCGGAATGCCCGCGGCGGCAGCTGGCGCCGCTGCGGTGCTGGGGGCCGCCTACGGATTGTTCCCCATCGGCTGGATTCTCGTCAACGTGCTCTTCCTGTACCGGTTGGCGGTGACACACGGGGCGTTCGACTCGCTGCAGGAACACATCGCGCACATCACCGGCGACCGGCGCCTGCAGCTGGTGCTCGTCGCCTTCTCGCTCGGCGCATTCTTCGAGGGCGCGGCCGGCTTCGGTACGCCGGTGGCCATCACGTCGGCCCTGCTCGTGGGGCTGGGCTTCGCGCCGCTCGAGTCGGCGGTGCTGTCACTGCTTGCCAATACCGCACCGGTGGCCTTTGGCGCGCTCGGCACACCGATCATCGCCCTGAGCGGCGTCACCGGGCTCGACATACACGCACTGTCGGCCATGGTCGCGCGACAGCTGCCGCCGTTCAGCCTCATCGTTCCGTTCTGGCTCGTGGCGGCGTACGCCGGATGGCGCGGAATGCTCGCCGTCTGGCCGGCACTGCTCGTCGCCGGCGCGGCATTCGCCATTCCGCAGTACCTCATGGCCACCTATCACGGGCCGTGGCTCGTCGACATCGTGGCCGCGATCTGCTCGATGGCGGCGCTAGGCGCGTTCCTGCGCGTGTGGAAGCCGAAGGACGCGACCGAAGGTTTCTCCATGCCTCTTCCCCTGCACCACACCCTGCCCCTTCCCCCTGCACCCGTGCTGAACATCGGCCGCGCGTGGATGCCCTGGATCGTACTGGCCGTCTTCGTCTTCGCCTGGGGAACGCCGGTGGTGAAGGCCGGGCTGAATTCCATCTCCGCGCCGACGGTCGAGGTGCCCGCCCTGCACCTGGCCGTCGAGCGCACGCCGCCCGTGGTGGTGGAGCCCAGGCCCGAGGCGGCCGTCTTCACCTTCAACTGGCTCTCGGCCACCGGCACGGCGATCCTGCTTGCCGGCGTGCTGGCCGGCCTGCTGATGGGTGCGGGGCCGCGGGGCATCGCCAGCGCCTACGGTGATGCGCTGCGGCGCGCGCGGATTCCCCTGCTCACCATCGCCGCGATGTTCGGCGTCGGCTTCGTGATGCGCTACTCCGGACTCGACGCCATACTCGGCCTCGCCTTCGCGCGCACCGGACGGCTCTATCCGTTCTTCGGCACGATGCTCGGCTGGCTCGGCGTCGCGCTTACCGGCAGCGACACGTCGAGCAACGTCCTGTTCGGCTCACTGCAGGTGCTCACGGCCAACCAGCTCGGCGTCAGCGCCGTGCTGATGGCGGCGGCCAACAGCTCGGGCGGCGTGATGGGGAAGATGATCGACGCGCAGAGCATCGTGGTGGCCGGCGCGGCTACCGGATACATCGGCCATGAGGGCGTGATCCTGCGGCGCATCTTCTGGCACTCGCTGGCGCTGGCGTCGCTCGTCGGGCTGTGGGTGATGGTGCTGGCCCAGGCGTAGTTCATGGGCAGGGGCAGGGGCAGGGTGTGGTGCTGGGTGCAGGGGAAGCACGGCCGTGCTTCCGCTCCCTTTCCCCTGCACCACACCCTGCCCCTTCCCCTGCCCCACACCCGGCCCCTTCCCCTGCACTTCGTTCAGTCGGCGGCCACCGTTCGCGGTCCTGCCCAACGCCGAAGCGCGTCGAGCCGCTCGGGCATCGTCGTCGACAGCGGGCGCGTGGCGGCGATCTCGGCCAGCAGCGTCTCCGTGGTCAGCGCGGCGTCGGCGCTGAACGCGGCGTACATCGCGCTCACGATACTCTCCTCGATTTCCGCGCCGCTGAAGCGATGCGTTTCCGCCACCAGGCGCGGCAGGTCCATCGTGGCCGGATCCTGCTTCCGCTTGCCCAG
>JBBTFF010000087.1:0-12549 GCA_038041995.1 Gemmatimonadota bacterium
CCTGGAGTTCATACATGTGCTGCAGCAGCATGATGATGCCGAACACCATCGTGGTGGCGCCGACGACCGCCGTGCCGATGAGCACCGGCTTGGCCGTGGCCTTGAAGGTATTGCCCGCGCCGTCATTCTCCTCCAGCAGGTCCTTGGCGCGCCCGAAGGCCACGTCGAAACCGAAGTCCTTCTTGATTTCCTCCTGGACGTTCGGCACCTGCTCGATGAGGGAAAGCTCGTAGATCGACTGCGCATTGTCGGTGACCGGGCCGTACGAGTCCACGGCGATCGTCACCGGACCCATGCCGAGGAAGCCGAACGCCACCAGGCCAAAGGCGAACACCGCCGGCGCCAGCATCAGCGGCGCGCCGTTGAACGCGTCGCCCAGTCCCATGGAACTGAAGTAGAAGCCGGTCGACATGAGGGCGACGATGCTGATGCCCAGCCAGAAGGCGGAGAAGTTGCCGGCCACCAGGCCGGACAGGATGTTCAGCGAGGCGCCCCCTTCTTCCGACGACGTCACGACTTCGCGCACGTGCCGCGAATCGACCGAGGTGAAGACCTTCACCAGCTCGGGGATGACCGCGCCGGCCAGCGTGCCGCAGGAGATGATCGTGGCCAGCTTCCACCAGAGCGTCGGGTTGCCGCCGAGGTCGGGGATGATCGCCTTGGAGACGATGAACGTCAGGACGATCGAGACGATCGAGGTCAGCCACACCAGCGAGGTCAGCGGCGCCTCGAAGTTCATGTGGTCGGCGTTGCCGTAGCGCGCCTTGGCCACCGCTTCGTTGATGAAGTACGAGCCCGCGCTGGACACCAGCATCATGATGCGCATCACGAAGATCCAGACCAGCAGCTGCACCTGCACCACCGGGTCGTGCACACCCATCAGGATGAAGGTGATCAGCGCCACGCCGGTCACGCCGTAGGTCTCGAAGCCGTCGGCGCTCGGGCCGACCGAGTCACCGGCGTTGTCGCCCACGCAGTCGGCAATCACGCCGGGGTTGCGGGCATCGTCTTCCTTGATCTTGAAGACGATCTTCATCAGGTCGGAGCCGATGTCGGCGATCTTGGTGAAGATGCCGCCGGCAATGCGCAGCGCGGCCGCGCCCAGCGACTCGCCGATGGCGAAGCCGATGAAGCAGGGGCCCGAGTACTCGCGCGGGATGAAGAGCAGGATGCACAGCATGATCAGCAGTTCCACGCTGATCAGCAGCATGCCGATGCTCATGCCGGCCCGGAGCGGGATCGAATAGAGCTGGTACGGCTTGCCGCGCAGGGCGGCGAACGCCGTGCGCGAGTTGGCGAAGGTGTTCACCCGGATGCCGAACCAGGCCACGCCGTAGCTGCCGGCGATGCCCACGAGGCTGAACAGCAGGATGATGCCGACGCGGAACGCCTCCATCTGCAGCAGCGTGCCGAAGTACAGCACGATCACCACGGCGATGAACGCTTCCAGGATCAGGATGAACTTGCCCTGGGTGATCAGGTACGTCTTGCATGTCTCATAGATGAGCTCCGACACCTCGCGCATGGCGCGATGCACCGGGAGGTTCTTGAGCTGCATGTAGATGAACAGGCCGAACAGCAGGCCGAAGGCACAGAAGGCCAGGCCGATGGCCAGCAGGGTGTAGCCGTTCATGCCGCCCAGGAAGAGGACGCTCTTCATGTCCGGCAGCACGAGGTTGGCTTCGCCGCCGGCGGCGTGGACCGGCGCGCTGGTGGTTTGGGCAGAAGCGGCACTGGCCTCCGACGCCGGTGCTGCGGTTTGCCCGTCGGCCATCATGGGCAGTGCGAGAACGGCCACGGCGGCCAGGGCCACCAGCGCGCGGGTCAGACGAGCGGAGACGACACGCTTCATCAGGCCCGCTGCGAGCCAACTGTGCATCATAGTCCTCCAAAGAAGGTCAAACTGGGAGTTGGTAGTCTGGCAAGACGCCGGAATCGGGCGATCCCGGTCACGCGCTGCTGCAACAGAACCGTCACTTGAGGATTGGCCGCGTCGGAGCCACTGGCCTGGCCTGAGGAGCAGCAATGCCCCCGAAGCCACCGCACCGACTCGTGCCGTCCTCGCACGCCGGAGCAGCCAGAATCACGAACCGCCGGAACGCAACATGGGAAAGCTAGACGGGTCCCGCTTTTCTGTACAGGGTGACGCGATCATCGCTGTTGCGCGGCGCGTGGGCGGCACAGTCGGCGCCGCATCCTGTACGGGACCTCGCCCTACATCGGCGCTTCCGCCGAGATCCACGTCGTGTCGCGCACGGGTGTGCCGTCGGCGCGCACCGCGGGGCGAAACCGGACCTCGGCCAGCATCTCGCGGATCTTCCTGTTGTAGCCGTTGTCGCGGGACGGCGTGAACGAGATGAGCGTGGCGTTTCCCTGCTCGTCGACGTCGAAGAAGGCCACCAGCTTGTAGGGGCGCACCTTCCCGGGAACCGGAATGGGCAGGATGGCCAGGTTGGTGACGGTCGGCGGGTAGACCTTTCCGGCGCCACCGCCGGTACCGGGGCCCACGCCCGAGCCGCGACCGGTTCCAACTCCCGAACCGACGCCGCCCCCGGAGCCGGGACCGGATCCCGCACTGCCATCCTTGCCGCTCCCGCCTCCCACGCCGGCTACCACGCTGGCATCCGGTACCGGTGCCGACGGTTGCGGCGCCGGTGGGGTGGGTTCGGGCTGCGGTGGCGGAACGACCGGCGGCTTCACGGCAGGAACCTCGGGCTTCGGCGTGGCGGCCGCGGCGGGAGCCACGCGCACGAAGCTGACCCGCTCCCCGCCGGTGCCGCCACTGCCGCCCCCGCCGCCACCCGCGGGGCCAGGACCGCCGGCTCCCTCGTGCACAGGCACGAGCACCTGGCGCGCGACGAACGGCCCCACGATCAGGAACAGGAGAAGCGCGTGGATGACCACGGACGCGAGGACGCCCTGCCACTTCCCTTCCTCGCGCTTGGGAAGGCCGACTGGAGGACGAAGCGGCGGGCGTTTGGGACGGGAGTCTGTCAACGGGGCCTGAAAGACGGTAGGTGGTTGGTAGTTGGCGGCCGGCGGTGGGGGGTGGGCGGTGGGCTGCCTACAGCGTACAACGTAAGGCGCAGAGCCTGGAGCTTCTTCTCAACTCTACACCATCCCCACCACTTAAGCAGTACGGCGGGCTCGCCCGGTTGGGTTCGCCCGCCGCCTTGCTACCCCGTCCTTCGGGGAAACGTGCCCTACTTGGCCTTCGGCGGTACGCCGATCACCTTGACGCCGGCGCCGCGCGAGACGTCCATCGCGTAGATCACGTCCTTGTACTTCACCGTCGGATCACCCTTGATGAAGATGATCTTGTCGGGGCGATCCTGGTAGACTTCCTTGAGCCGCCGGAAGAGACTCTCCTTCGTGTTCGGTTCCTTGTTGATGGCGAACTGGCCATCCGGCAGGACCTCGAGCACGATCTGGTCGGGGTTCGGGTTCACCGGACCCTCAGGCGGTGTTGGATCCGGCAGCTGAACGTCGAGCGCCTTCCGGCTCATCGGGATGATGAGCATGAAGATCACCAGGAGCACCAGCAGCACGTCGATCATCGGCGTGAGGTTGGGCTCGGCGTTGAGACCGCTCCGGCTGTCGCCAGACGAGAAACTCATGGTGGGTTGCCTCCCTTCACCTGGATCATCGCACCGGTCAGGTTGTCCGCCTCGACGAGCGAGCGGGTCCCCGGCACCTGGTCGGTGATCATCCCGGTCACGCGCACGCCCGACCGGGCGGCGATGTCGAGGGCGTCGATCACCTTCTCGTACTGCAGCTCGTTGTGCGCCTTCAGGTACATGATCTTGTCGACGGTGCGGTTTTCGTAAATCTTCACCAGCAGCGTCTCGAGATCCTCGTTCTGGATGGGCTTCTTGTTCAGGTAGTACTTGCCTTCGGAGTCAATGCCGAGCACCTGGTCCGCATCCTCTTCGGGATGCGGCGCCAGGTTCTGGCCCTGCGGCGGGATCGCGTTGAAGCCCGCGTTGATGGCCGGAATGACCAGCATGAAGATGATGAGGAGCACGAGCATCACGTCGATCATCGGCGTCACGTTCGGCTCCGCCTTGACGTCGCCGCCTCCAGTAATCTTCATCGACATAACCGTCCTCCCTCTGGTTGCGGGTCAGGTCAGACGGGGGACTTGCCGGCGTTCTGCGCCGCGGTGTTGAACTCGCGGGTGAAGCGCGACCGGCCGAACTCGCCCGACACGCCCTTGATGAGGTAGTCGATCATTTCCTTCGACGAGTACGTCATTTCGGCCGTGATATTGTCGATCTTGGTCTGGAAGTAGTTGAACGCCCACACCGCCGGGATGGCCACCAGCAGGCCGAAGGCGGTCGTGATGAGGGCCTCCGAGATGCCGGCCGCGATCGAGCTGATGCCGCCGCCGCCGCCCGCCGCCATGCCCTGGAAAGCGTTCACGACGCCCATCGTGGTGCCCAGCAGGCCGACGAACGGCGCCGTGGCGCCCGTCGTGGCGAGCATGGCCAGGCCGCGCTTCATGAGCACGATCTGCATGAGCATTTCACGCTCGACCGCACGTTCGGCCGAGTTGATGTCGGATACCGTCACCGAGCCGTCCTGAATGAGCGGCCTGATCTCCTCCAGCGCCCCGCCAAGGACCACGGCGACGTGAGACTTCTTGTAGCTCTCGGAGAGCTTGATCGCCTCGTTGAGGTTGTCTTCCTCGAGGAACTGCGAGAACTCCGGCGCGAACTTGCGCGTCTGCGACTGGGCGGCGCGCAGGTACCACCACTTCTGCACCGCGATGGACAGCGACCACACCGACATGATCATCAGCGTGTACACGATGCCCTTGGCGAAGGCACCCATCGTCTGGTAGAGATCGATCAGGGACATTTCCATAAGATCTTCGCTCCTGCGGGTTCTGAGTGTGGTACCGGCTACTTCTGGATGGCAAAGACGAACGGCTGCTGGACAAGCTGCTTCACCTTCTTTCCGCCGACCTCGGCCGGGAGGAAACGCATCCCGGGCAGGGCATTCTTGACGGCCAGGGCGAAGAGCTCATGTGTGGTCTTGAGCACCTTGAACGATCCGTTCTCGGCGCGCCCTGTAGTGTCGACGACGAACTGGGCGAGCACTTCGCCCTCCACGCCGGCCGACTTCAGGATTTCCGGGTAGCGCGGCGCCGACGATCCGGGCGCCGAGACCACCGGCTTCTCCACTTGAAATTCGAAGTACGTCTGCGTCTGGTCGGTGGGGACGATGCCGCCGATGATGCCGCTCGCCTTGCCGCCCTGCACGCCCTTGCCGGAGAAGTCACTCTCGTTCGTGACCGACCTCGACAAGTCGATCTCGGGAATCATGTCAGGGATGTTGATGGGCGCCGTCAGCACCTGGAAGCCTTTGACGATCGGTGCAGCCAGCTCTTCCTGTGGCGGCGGCTTGTCCGGCTTCGGCTCGTCCTTCTTCACCTCGACGAAGTCGATCGCCTGGTCCTTCGCCTCTTTCAGCTTCTCGCCGGCGTTGGCGGTCGCCACGACCGCACCCCAGAGCAGAAGGCCGTGCAGCACAAAACTGGCGAAAGACCCACCGGCCGTCTTCGGCTTTACTGCCTTCGACTCGAGCAGGTTGTTGAACACTACGCACCCCGTTGGTGACTGCGGTGAAACGCGTTCGGTGGTTCGTGCGGGATATTCTACCCTCGCCAGATGAGGGCAGTAACCGCAGGAACATTAAGTTTTGCTTAACGCGGAGTTACGAATTGGCAGGGGGTAGTTCTTCGTCGCTCCCCGGCGCCGGAAGCGTAACGGTGAAGGTGGAGCCCCGTCCGAGGCGCGACGCCACCGTGATCGACCCTCCGTGGGCGTGCGCGATCCATTGACTGATCGACAGGCCGAGTCCCACGCCGCTGTGCTCCATGGAACGCGAGCGCGCTCGGTCGGCTCGCCAGAAGCGATCGAACACGTACGGTAGATCGGCCCCGGCGATGCCGATGCCGGTGTCGGCCACCGCGAACTCGGCCACGTCGCCGCGGCGCACGAGCGACAGTTCCACCCTGCCGCCCTTGCCGGTGTACTTCACGGCGTTGGTGACCAGGTTGAGGAACAACTGGCGCAGTCGCAGCGGGTCGCCCATCACCGACACCGGCTCGAGGATCGGGACGCTCACCTTGAGACCGGAGGCCTCGCCGAGAATCTGCGCCGTCTCAGCGACGTCGCGCACCAGCGGCTCGAGCCGCACCAGTTCGCGGTGCAGGTCGAACCGGCCTTCGTCCGAGCGCGCGAGCGTCAGCAGCGACTCCACCAGGTCAGCCATGCGAGCCGTTTCCTGCAGCGCCTCCTCCAGCGCCACCGGCCCGTCGATGGAGCGGGGACCGGACGCCATGGCGCGCTCGATGTCGGCGCGCAGGACCGTGAGCGGCGTCTTGAGTTCGTGGCTGGCGTCGGCCGTGAACCGCCGCAAGCCGGCGAACGACTGCTCGAGGCGAGCGATCATGGCGTTGAGCGTCGCCGCCAGCCGTGCCAGTTCATCGTCGCTCTCGGCCACCGGAAGCCGCTTGTGCAGCGAACGGCCGTCGGTGATCGCCGACACATCCTGAATGAGGGCGTCCACCGGGCGCAGCGCGCGGCCGGTGATCATGTACGCCACCGTGACGCTGAGCGCGATGACCAGCGGCACGATCAGCAGGAACACCACGGGCAGTTCACTGCGCAGGAACGAGAGTCCGCTGGTGGATGCGCCGGCCACGATCATCTGGATGGGGATCTCCGGCGTCACGGCCGTGAAACGCGCATACACCAGCAACTGCACGTTGGCCAGCGTGACGATGGCCAGCGGCCGGTCGGCGCTGAGCTTGAAGATGGCCTCCGACAGCCCATTGAGGTCGTCGGGCGTGAGCTGGCGCACGGCGAACGACGCGTAGACGAAGCGCCCGGAATCGTCCACCACGACCAGGTAGTCCGGCACACCCTCCATCAGCGTCTGCAACGGACGCGTGATCTGGCGGCCCACCAGCGAGTCGGTCACCTCGGTGAGCGGCCGGTTCTGCTCGGCGACCTGCCGGACGATGCGTTCCCCGATGTCGGCCAGCGTGCTCACGTGCGTCTGCAGGTCACGATACGCCGTCGCGCGGCGGGCCGTCCCCACGGCAACGGCGAACGCGACGAGCGTGCCGGCGAGGGCCAGGGCGTACGCCGTCGTGACGCGCGCGCGGATGGACGCCATCGGCGCTCCCTCCTAGGCCTTGATCACGTAGCCGACGCCGCGCACCGTGGCAATCAGCTTCTTCTCGGCCCTGGCATCGATCTTCTTGCGCAGGTGGTTGATCACGACGTCCACGATGTTCGTGCCGGGATCGAAGTGATACCCCCAGGCGTACTCCGTGATCAGCGTGCGACTCATCACGCGGCCGGTGTGACGCATCAGGTACTCGAGCACCAGGAATTCCTTGGGTGTCAGCTCGATGATCCGGCCACTGCGGCGCAACTCACGCGCATCGAGGTCGAGCGTGAGGGGCCCGACGGTCAGCACGGGGGTGGCCATGGCGCGCGGGCGACGGGCCAGCGCTTCGACCCGGGCCAACAGCTCCTCGAAGGCGAACGGCTTGGTCACGTAGTCGTCGGCACCGGCCCGCAGGGTGGTCACCTTGGCGTCCACCGCGTCCTGCGCCGTCAGCACCAGCACCGGACGCTCGAAGCCCCACGAACGCAGGTCTCGCAGGATGTCGAGCCCCTGCTTGCCCGGAAGGCGCATGTCCAGCACCACGACGTCGTACGGCTGCGTTCGGGCGAGCCGCTCCCCTTCGATGCCGTCGGCGACGAGGTCGACGCTCCAGCGCTGCTGCTCGAGTCCGCGCTTGATGAACGGACCGATGGTCGGATCGTCTTCGATGACCAGGACTTTCATCTAGATACGCGCCCCCGGACGCTGAAAACCGTATTCACGAATCTTGCGGTAAAGCGTCTTCACGGAAATGCCCAGCAGGTCGGCCGCGCGCCCCTGGTGCCACCCGGTGCGTTCGAGCATGGCCGCAATATGGCGCCGTTCGAGCTCCGCGAGCGGCAGCACGCCGGTCGCGTCGCTGATGCGCGCCTCCGGTTGTGCCACGGGCAGCGCGAGATGGCGCGCTTCCACGACACCGCGTCGTGAGAGCAGGACGCCACGCTCGAGGACGTTGCGCAACTCCTGCAGGTTGCCCGGCCAATGATAGCGCCCGAGCGCGTCAATGGCGTCCGCCGACAGTCCGGCCGTCATCGGCCCGCAGAGGTCACGCAGGAACCCCTCGGCCAGCGCGGGGATGTCCACCGCCCGGTCGCGCAGGGGAGGCAGCGAAATCACCACCGCCGAGAGCGCCGCCGCCAACTCGGCGCGCACGCGGCCCGCGCGCGCCTCCTGCGTGAGGTCCACGGAGGTCGATGCCACCAGCCGCGCGTCGAAATCGAGCTTGCGCGTCGCGCCGACACGCCGGTACCTCGCGCGCTTGAGCGCCTCCCCCAGCGTGAGCTGCACGCCAGCGTCCAGCTGGACAATCTCCGAAATGAACAGCGTGCCGCCGGCCGCCAGCTCAACCAGCCCGGCACTGGCGTGGCCGTGCGTGCCACGCTCGAGCCCGAACAACTCGGTGGCCTGGCGTGACGGCGCCACCGAGGCGGCGGCCAGCTCGACGAACGGGCCGGCGGCGCGAGGCGAGAGGAGGTGCAGCGCACGGGCGAGTGCCGCCTTGCCGGTGCCCGGTTCCCCCTTGATAAGCAACGTGGCGTTCGATGCCGCCGCGCGCCCGGCCAGCGCCAGGACCGCCTGCAGCGGCGGGTGCACCGTCCGGATTTCCGGCACGGCGTCGAGCTTCGACAGGCGCGAGGCGAGACGCCGGTTGTCGGCGGTGAGGCGGCGCTTCTCCCAGGCACGACGCACCAGCGCGTCAATGGCGGCCAGCAGATACGGCCGCGCCATCACGTCATACGCGCCGAGGCGCATCGCCGCGCCCGCCATGTCGAGCGTGCCGTGGCCCGTGAAGATGACGCACTCGGGCGGCGCAGGCTCGGCGCGCGCCTGGCGCAGCACCTCCAGGCCGTCGAGCTCGGCGAGCGCGATGCCGAGCAGCGCCACGTCGAACGGCTGGCTGCGCAGCGCACGCAGGGCCGCGCGCCCGTCAGCGACACGCGTCACGCGATGCCCGCGCGACGTGAGGTACTTGTCGAGCACCTCGCCGAGGCCCGGGTCGTCGCCCGCCAGCAGCACTCTGACGGGCGGCTGGGCGATCACCATTCGATCGTCGGCAGGGACACGCGGAACGTGCTCCCCTTGCCGACCACGCTGTCCACCTCGATGCGTCCGCGATGATCCTGGACAATGCCATAGCAGATGGCGAGGCCCAGCCCGGTACCGCGCCCGGGCGCCTTGGTGGTGTAGAACGGCTCGAAGATCTTCGACAGCTCGGAGCGCGCGATGCCGTGCCCGGAGTCCGTGATCTCGATGAGGGCGCCGTCGCTTTCCGTCGGTCCCTTGCGCGTGTGCAGGGCGATCGTGCCGTGACCGTCGGAGGCATCGACGGCGTTGATCATCAGCGCCATCAGCACCTGCACCAGCTGCTCGGCGTTGCCGAGCGGCACCATCGGCAGCGTCTCGTCCAGGTCCTTGACGAGCGTCATCTTCTTGAAGCCGGCGTGATGCTTCATCAGGAACAGCGTCTTCTCGACGACCTCGTTGAGGTCGACCCGCGTCTTGGCCAGCTGCTTGGGGCGGCTGAAATCGAGCAGCTGGTCGACGATCCGCGTGCAGCGCAGGACTTCATTGTCGATGATCTCGAGGTAGTCGAACAAGTCCTTCTTGACCTCGACGCCCCCCTTGGCCAGGTCCGCGAGGCGATAGCCCAGGCCGTCGCCGCACGCCGCGATGGTCGCCAGCGGGTTGTTGATCTCGTGCATCACGCCGGCGGCCAGCGTACCGATGGCCGCCAGTTTCTCGGCCTGCGCGTACCGCTGCTGCCCGACGCGCCAGTCCGTCACGTCCTCACCGATGGTGATGACGTGGGTCACCGCCGAGTCCCCCAGGCGCATGGGAGCCTTGGTGATGCGGTACGTGCGCGGGTCGCCGCTGGCTGACGACTCCATCTGGTATTCCTGCACGCGCCCCGTGGCGAAGACCTCGTCGAACTCGCGGCGCAGCATGTCGGATGGCTGGCGATGCAGGATCTCGAAGATCGCGCGTCCGATGGCCTCGTCGCGCGACACGCCCTGCATGCCCGTCTCGCGCTTGCGGTTCCAGGCCTGGATGCGATACTCGCGGTCGATGACATACAGCCCCACCGGCAGCGAGTCGATGATCTTCTCGGTGAATCGGCGCTCGCGGTCAATCTCGACCGTGCGGGCCGCCACCTCGACCTCGAGCTGGCGCGAGCGCTCGGCGTGGGCGAGTTCCGGTCCCAGCAGGTTGGCCACGGAGCTGATGAGCAGCGTCTCGGCGCTCTCGAGCGGGCGGTCCATGCGCACCACCAGCGCGCCGACACGCCGGTCGCCGGCGGTGACCGTCACACCAAGCACCTCGTGCCCGGTGTGGCCCTCCAGCAGCGCCGCGTCGACGGCGGCTTCAGTGGCCTGTGCATCACCCGCCACCCAGGTGCGCACCAGCCCATCGGCGGTGTGCAACCACAGCGAGCATTCGCTGGCACCCAGTCCCCTCCGCAACGCATCCAGCGCCACGGCGATGCTCGTCTCAAGCGGCCGGTTGGCGTTGAACTCGGCGATGATGGCCGAGAGCGCGTCGAGCGCGCGAGGTGTCGTTGGCGGGGAGGCGGGCAGTTCGGTCACGGAGTTCGGCTGGGGTCCAGAAATCCGAAGCTACGCGGCAGCACGGAATGGGACAAGATGACCGAATCCGCACCGGCCCTAATCCGTTTGCCTTGGTGACAGGGCGGACGACCGGTGAGACATCGCGGTGCGCCAGGTTGACCGTCCGTTCGTGGCACACCCGATGCTTCTAACGAAAAAGCGTGCGGCGCGCGGGGCGCCGCGAAAACGGTCCCTTAACCAGTGGAAGCGATGACAGTCATGATGGGAGGTCCAATGGTCCGTACTGCCAGGCTGACGACGCCGCTGTTTGGGCTGCGGCGTGAAATCGACAAGCTGCTCGAAGACACGTTCGGCAATGTGGCTGCGCCGTTGCTGACGACGAGCGGCTGGATGCCGCTTGTCGACGTGAAGGAGACGAGCGAGGCGCTGCTGTTCAACTTCGAGCTTCCCGGCGTGTCCGAGGACAAGCTGGAGGTCAACTGCGAGGATGGCGCGCTCACCATCGCCGGCGAGAAGGAGACCCTCAAGAAGGAAGAGGAGGGCAAGTACCACATCGTGGAGCGGTCGTGAAGAAGATCGAAGTGAAGGCGCTCAAGGGCTGACGACAGGTGCTGGGTGCTCAGTCCGCGAGTTCCACCGCGTTGCCGACGGTCGACTCGATCCGGTTGCCACCGCTGATCACCGTCAGGCGGTCGCCGACGATGCGCACCTCGAGCGTGCGCCCGCGGATGCGGACGCCGGTGAGCGTCAGCTGCTCGAGCCCGCACGGGAACGGATCGATGGTCACGCCGTTTTCGTGCGGCCGCACGCCGGCCACGTACTGCAGGATGAGGTCGGCGACCCACGAGTGCTGGTAGTCGTCGACGCCGCGATACACGGACGCCTGCCCGGTGAACGGGTTGTAGTGCTCGAAGCAGTTGGGACGTCGCAGGTCGCCGTCGTGGAACATCATGCGCACGAACCGCTTGATGAGGTCGCCGGTGTGCTTGCGCAGCGTGGGGGCGCCCAGGCGCGAGGCCGCGGCCAGCGCCTCCACCAGGTGGCTGTTGGTCATCGGCCACGTGCGCCCGTTCCACGGACAGGCGTGGCGCTTGCCCTTCCACTCGGCCTCCGCATTGAACAGCGCATCGTCGAGACTCGACGACGGCACCGGGAAATCGCTCCAGAACCGCTTGGGATTGAGCAGCGACTGCCGGAGGCCCTTGAGGTGGGACGCGTCGACGATGTCGGTGAAGTACGGATAGAAGCAGACCGCCGCCTTCACGCCGGTGCGTCGCTTGCCGCCGGCGTGCACGTCGGAGAACATCCCCGACTTGGCGTCCCACATCGTGCGACGCACCGCGTTGCGCGTACGGGTGGCCAGCGCGCTCCATTTCACCGCATCGCCGCCGCCGCGCACCGCATAACGCTCCAGCGCGCGGAACAGCACGTATGCGTACACCGTGACGTCGATCCCCTTCAGCCGGATCCGGTTCTCCCAGCCGTACCGGTCGGCGTCGGGATCCACGGCCTGGTAGCGGCTCATGAACTCCTGTCCGGTCTCGTACTGGTCCACGACATCGAACATGCCGGTACCGCCGGCGTCGCGGGTGCGGACCATCCAGTCGGCGAACCGTGCCATCGCCGGATAGAGCTCGGCGATGAACGCGTCGTCTGGCCAGGCGGCGTCGAGCGCCATCAGCGCGCCTCCCCAGTCGGCGTGGTAGTAGTCGGTGCCGGTGAGGTGGTTGGCGTAGATGCGGCCGTGCAGTGACCCGTCGTCCTTCTGGTTGCCGAAGAAGGTGCGCAGCACGCCCTG
>JBBTFF010000088.1:0-2725 GCA_038041995.1 Gemmatimonadota bacterium
GACGATTCCGACAGCGGCACGATGTACTGCGGATACCGCCGCCAGTCGGCGTAGGCACGCTGCACGGCGACCTTGCCGCTGATGATGTCGGACGACAGCAGGTTGCGGAGTTCCGTCTGGAGGTCCGACCGGATGCCCATCGTGACATTGTCGAAATCGATGAGGAGCGCGGCGTTGGGAGCGCCGTGGGGCGTGGCGACGCCGGCGGCGGCGTGCGCGGCGGCCTGCGGTCCACGGTGAAGCGGAGCGACGTGCGCGCGGAGCGGAGTGCTCCGGAGGTTACGAATGTTCATGCCTTCTCGCGTTGGCCGGGCTCAGTGGCCCGGGGGCGAACACGCCGGAGTGGTCCCCCTGGGGACCCACCGCGGCGGCTGCCCGTGGTTGGAATGCGCCACGGTCGTGTGTCGGCAGCGCCAAGGGGCAGCTGGCCGGCAGTGACCGGGCTATCGGGAGGGGCCGCGAGCACGCTCACTCTCTCTTCCGGTCAATGCCGGAAGACGCGGGTGGCGCGGACGCTGGGTGGCCCCGGAGGTCACGGGCGAAGCCGATGATCACCCGATCATCCACAGCGTCCGGTACCTCTGGTCGGGAAATATAGCGCATGCGGGGTTCGAACGGCACCCGCGCCAAGGGGGGTCCTGTTGGCCGCAACCCCGTGCGGGTGGCAAGTTTCCCTTGCGCGTGTCGTAACGAAACTCCCTGCACCCTGGCCCGTACCAGACAACGTGCGACTCGGATTCCGGTCACGGCTGTTTCTGATCCTGGCGCTCTTCGCCTTCGTACCGTCCATCGTGTTGACGGTCGCATGGGGAGGAGCGACTAGCCGCGTCCTGCCCCTGATGAGCGGCGCGCCGGCATGGGACACGGTGGCCGCCTCGGGGACGCGGGCGCTGCAGCTCGCGCGCAGCGCGCCGGGAAGCCCCGCAGCGACGGCAGCGCTGGCGCGACATGAACAGGAGTTGGCGAGTTCAGTCACCCAGGCAAGGCGCTTTGAATACCTGGCTCGACGGACGGGACCGGCGCTGCTCGCGGTCGGGCTGGTGCTGCTGGCCCTGCTGACCTATCTCGCATCGCGCATTGCCGGACATCTCAGCCGGCAGCTCAGCCGACCGCTGGACGAGCTGATCGGCTGGACGGCCCGCATCAGCCGGGGTGAGCCGTTGCCGTCCCCGGCCGAAGGGCGCGGCGCTCCCGAGTTCGGGGTGCTTCGCGACCGCATGCGGACGATGGCCATCGACCTCGAGCGGGGCCGCGAAGCGGCGATCGCCACGGAACGGCTCGAGGCATTCCGCGAGTCGGCCCGGCAAGTGGCGCACGAGCTGAAGAACCCGCTGACACCCATTCGGTTTGCGATCGCGCGGCTGCGGCGCGATGCGGCGCCGGAGTTCAGGGAGACGCTGGACGTGCTGTCCACGGAGAGCGAACGGCTGGAGGCGATGGCCCGCAGTTTCAGCCAATTCGGACGGCTTCCCGAGGGACCGACGGCCGCGCTCGACCTGGGCGACCTGGCCCGCGACGTGGCGCGCACGACCGTGCCGGAGTCGATGCAACTGCGCCTCGAAACCGAGGAGCTCCTGCCGCTCGTACGGGGACAGCACGACGCGCTGCACCGCGCCTTTGCCAATGTGCTGATCAACGCGGTGGAAGCGTCCGGCTCGGGCGGGATGCTCGACGTGAAGGTGGCACGGCGCGGCGCGGACGTCGTGATGTCGGTGCGCGACCACGGGTGCGGCATTCCGCCCGACCGCCTGCCACGCATCTGGGAACCCTACGTGTCGGACAAGACGGCAGGCACGGGCCTTGGGCTGGCAATCGTGAAGCAGACGGTGATGGCGCACGCCGGTCGCGTGGAGGCAGAAAGCGCACCGGGGACAGGAACGGAGATCCGCATGGTCTTTCCGGCCGTGCATGAACATGGAGAGGCGGTCACAAAATGAACGGTCCCGAAGTGCTGGTTCCCATCGCGTTCTTCTTCACCGTGGTTGCCCTCGTACTCGGCATTCCCCTGGTGCGCGCGGTGGTCCGCAAAGCTGACCGGCAGTCGCTGCCCGGCGGCGACGCGCGCACCGACGACCGGCTGGCGCGCATCGAGGCGGCCGTGGACGCGATTGCCATAGAGGTCGAGCGCATTTCCGAGGGCCAGCGGTTCACCACGAAACTGCTGTCCGAGCGTGCGACGCTGCAGTTGCCTGGTCCCACGTCGAAGGAGCCAACCTCGTGACGCCGATGCTCGCACTGCTTCAGGCCATTCCGCCACTGCCGCCCATCACGCCGCACGAAGTGATTTACCAGGCGCAGAGTGGCGGCGAGGTCGCCATTGCGGCGATCGTGATGGGCACGATGACCGGCATGCTGTATCCGCTCATCCGCGCCTGGGCACGGCGGGTCGAGGGCCGCAACGCGCCCGCTGTGCTGCCATCTCGCGAAGTCGAGGAGCGCCTCGACCGCATCGAGCGCGCGGTGGAAGCGATTGCCGTGGAGATGGAGCGCGTCTCCGAGGGCCAGCGTTTCGTGACGAAGCTGCTGGCCGAGAAGCCGGCGGCAAAGCTCTCCGCCCCAGAACGGTGAGCGCGTAGATGCCCTCCGTGCTGATCATCGACGACGAACCCAACATCCGGCGGATGGTGGGGGCGCTGCTCGAGAGCGAAGGTTTCGAGGTGCGCGACGCCAGCGACGGCCAGTCGGGAGTGGCGCGCGCCATGGAGTGGGAACCCGACCTGGTGCT
>JBBTFF010000088.1:2825-10274 GCA_038041995.1 Gemmatimonadota bacterium
GCGACGGCCAGTCGGGAGTGGCGCGCGCCATGGAGTGGGAACCCGACCTGGTGCTTCTCGACCTGATGATGCCGGGCACGCTGGACGGCATGGCGACGCTCGAGCTGCTGCGCGAACGGTTTCCCGAGCTGCCGGTGGTCATGATGAGCGGCCGGGCCGGTCTCGCAGACGCGGTGAAGGCCACCCGGCTTGGGGCGGTGAACTTCCTCGAAAAACCGCTGACGCCCGAGGGGGTGCTGCTGTCGCTGGCCGGCGCGCTCGAATTGCGGATGGCGCGCCGCGAGCGCAGCGCGCTGCGCGCCGATCTCGGGCTCGCTGGCGAACTGGTGGGCGACAGCCCGGCCATGCGCACGGTGCGCGAGCTGATTGCCCGCGTGGCGCCCACGGATGCGCGGGTGCTCATCACGGGAGAGTCGGGCACCGGCAAGGAACTGGTGGCCGCCGCCATCCACGCGGCGAGTTCGCGGCGGGAGAAGCCGTTCGTGCGCGTGAACTGCGCGGCGATCCCGCGGGATCTGGTGGAGAGCGAGATGTTCGGTCATGAGCGTGGCGCCTTCACGGGCGCCACCGAACGGCGACTTGGCCGCTTCGAACTGGCGCACATGGGGACGCTGCTGCTCGACGAAGTGGGCGACCTGGGCCCCGAGGCACAGGCGAAGCTGCTGCGGGCCATCGAGGCGCGGGAAATCGAGCGCGTGGGCGGTGGACGCCCCATCAAGATAGACGTGCGCATTCTCGCGGCGACCAATCACGACCTCGAACGCGCCGTGCGGGAAGGACAGTTCCGTGAGGACCTGTACTTCCGGCTGAACGTCATTCCCTTGCCCGTCCCGCCGCTCCGGGAGCGCCCGGACGACGTGCCCGCGCTGGCGCGTCACTTTGCGGCCCTCCAGCGCCGCCGGTCCGCACAGCCTGCGCCCCTCTGGACCGAGGAGGGCGTGAGTGCGCTCGCGCGCTATCGCTGGCCCGGCAACGTGAGGGAACTGGCGAACATCGTGGAGCGGCTGGGCATTCTGTACGCGGGCCAGGCGATCGGCAGGATCGAAGTGGAGAGCGTGCTTCCGTTCGCGCCGGCGGGCACGCCTTCGCTGCCCGACCTGGCGCAGCCGGAACTGACGCTCAGCGACGCGCTGGACGAATACGAGAAGCTGCTGATCACGCGCGCGCTTTCGGCAGCCAACGGCGTGGTGGCCAATGCCGCGCGCCGGCTGCGCACCGACCGCCCGAATTTGTATCGCCGCATGCGGCGGCTCGGGCTGCAATCCGACGTCGTCGAGTGACAAAACGACACACCCCGTGACCTCTCCCTGCGACTTCGCCGATGCCTCCCTTCGAATGACCGTGGGCAAGTGTGTTCCCGTGCAGCGCTTGCGCGCGCAGGAGCCTCACGGCACGCGCCCTGCTGAGATGGGGGGTATCTCCAGTTCACGAGGCATTGCGATGACACGCACCTGGCTATTGGCCGCGAGCATCCTTGGCGCCCTGACGACAGTCGCCGGCGTGGCGTCGGGACAGCAGCACGACGTACGCACCGGATCTGTCGTGACGGCCGCGATATCCACGTACAATGGCGAGCGCACGATGCGCGTGACCGGCGTGCTCGAGGTCACGGCGGACCGAACGGTCGACGGCGACGTCGCGATCCTCAACGGTCCGGTGACGGTGGCCGGCAAGATCACGGGTTCGCTGGTGGCCATCAACGCGGATGTGCGCCTGGCGCCGGGCGCATCGATCGGCCGCGATCTCATCGTGGTGGGCGGCACCGTGACCGGTCGCGAGGGCGCCACGGTGGGCGGCGAGATCCTGCACCAGGCCGAACTGCTGCGGTATCACCTGGAAGGCCAGCGCCTGGTGGCCGACGAGGAACCCGCCTACGACGAGGCGTGGTGGAAGCGCCGGCCGCATCGTCGCCCGGTGCGCAGCGATGACCGATCGTGGAGGGACCTGACCTTCACGAGCGCGCATACCTACAATCGCGTGGAGGGCCTGCCGATTCTCGTGGGGCCGCGCATCCACCAGGTGACGGACTGGGGGCGGTTCACGCTCGACGCCTTCGGCGTGGTGCGCACCGCCGGGCCGATGCAGTGGGACCGGGGCACGCTGGGCCACGATGTGTCGAGTGAACTGCAGCTGGGACGAAGGCTGGGCGTGGGCATCGGCGCCCGGGCGTTCGACATCGTGGACGGGGTGGAGAACTGGCAGATGGACGACGCCGAGATAGGCCTGGGCGCGTTCGTGCTGCACCGCGACTTCCGCGACTACTATCGCCGTCATGGCGGACTTGGCTTCCTGAAGCTCCACGCCGGGCGCGACGTCGACCTGACGGTTTCGCGGGGCGACGAGCGCTGGGAAAGCGCGCGGGAACGCGATCCGCTGTCCGTGGTGCGCAGGAATGAGCCGTGGCGGATGAACCCGGGAATGGACGAGGGAACGGTGCAGCTGACCAGCGCACTGCTGCGCGTGGACACGCGGCGGCGCGAGGGTTCGCCGTGGGGCGGCTGGTTCCTGGACGCCGAGTGGGAACGCGGCACGGGGACGCTGGCCCGCGACCCCGGCCTGCTGGCGGTCATCCCGGTGCCGGAGGACGTGCGGTATACGCGCGGCTTCGTTGACGCGCGTCGCTACAACCGGTTGGCGCCCGACGCGTCGCTGAACCTGCGTTTCGTGACCGGCGGGTGGCTGTCGGGCGACCGGTTGCCGACGCAGCGGCGCCTCTCGGTCGGCGGCCCGGCGACCCTGCCCGGGTATGACTTCCGCAGGGCATGGCGGGTGAGCCCCGACGTGCTGACGTGCAACGGCACCGTGTTGCCGGGCGCGCCGGCGCTCTGCGACCGCGTGATGCTGCTCCAGGCCGAGTTTCGCAGCGACTTCGGCATCGGCTGGGTGCGCGACGATGCGCACGATGACTGGTGGCGCCCCGGGCTGAACGAGCGCGCCTCGTGGGTGCTGTTCGCCGATGCGGGTCGCGGCTGGAACGTCGGCGCTCCCCACGGGGCAACGACCTATTCGAAGGGCTCGCTCCCCGACTTCTCGACGTTCCGCTCCGACGTCGGCATCGGCATCGACTTCGGCTCCGTCGGGATCTACCTGGCCAAGGCGACGACCACCGCGCGAGAACCCGTCAACGTGCTCTTCCGGGCGCAGCACCGCTTTTGATGCTCCTGCGCCCCCGCCACGCGCTGCTGGCCCTCGTCGTGCTGCTTGGCACGACGGGGGCCGCGGCGTGGGCGCAGCCGCGTCCGGTACTGTCGATCACCATGCCGTCGCCCGAGCAGGTGACGAAGGTCGGGCCCGCCGTGGTGGCATCGCACATGCTCGCCGGTCGCAAGCTGCAGGAGCTGCTGTCGAGCGGCTTCCCTGCCCGGCTGCACTTCGCGGTGGAGTTGTGGAGCGTCGGCGGCTGGGTGAACGACCTCGAGCGCGTGACCGAGTGGGACGTGGTGGTGCGGTGGATCGCGCTGGAGAATGTCTACGAGGTGACGCAGATCGCCGGCGACCGCCCGTTCTCGCTCGGCAAGTTCGCACTGCTCAGCGATGCCGAGGCGGCGGTGGGCCGTCCGGTGCGGGCGTCGATCGTCGCCTTCGCCGGTCGCAAGCGCTTCTATTACCAGGCAACGCTGGCCGTGGAGTCGCTCTCACTGAGCGATTTGGACGAGGTCGAGCGTTGGCTGCGCGGCGAGCTGCGACCGGCGGTGCGCGGGCAGCGGAGCCCGGGGACGGTGCTTGGCCGGGGCGTCAAGACGCTCGCGTCGCGCCTGCTGGGCGGCGAACGGCGGGAGTACCAGCAGCGGACGAAGATCTTCGAGACGGTAGGCGGTAGGCGGTAGGCGGTAGGCGGTTGGCGGTTGACGGTTGACGGTTGGCGGCGGAAGAACGAAAGGCGGACTCAGGTTGAGTCCGCCCTTCTCGTCTCTGCCGTCCGGTGTCTAGTGCCTGCCCTCTGTCATGACGGTCTTCTCCACCTCGTGCAGCATCGCCGCGCCGTAGAACATGCGAATGTACTTGCTCTGCGTCGGCGTGAGCTTGCGCACCGCCCAGGAGAGGTGCACGAAGTGCGGCTCGACGGGAACGCGGAGCAGGCGCATGCCGATTTCCGCTGGAAGCCGGTTGGCCTTCTTGGTGTTGCAGGTGCTGCAGGCGGCGACGACGTTGGTCCACGTGTTGCCGCCGCCACGCGACAGCGGCACGACGTGGTCACGGGTGAGCGATTCGCGCGGCTTGAGCACCGCCGAGACGCGACCGCAGTACTGGCAGCGGTAGTGGTCGCGGGCGAAGAGGAACGTGTTGGTGACGTGGCGACGGAAGCGACGCGGCACATGCACGTACTTGGTCAGCCGGATGACGACCGGATGCGGGAAGTGCTGGTTGGCGGAGCGCACGGAGCGCGCGCGATCGGCCTCGACGATCTCGGCCTTGCCGTCGATGACGAGCCGCAGCGCGCGCCGCAGCGGCACGAGCGTCAGCGGTTCGAACGACGAGTTGAGCGCGAGACAACCGACGAGCACGGACTCCTCCGATCAGGCAAGAACTTCGCGCCACAACCGCACGCTCATCTCGGCGCGGCTGCGGGGATGGGAACCGGGGTCAGCCAGCCGTGGTCGTCGGCCAGCTTGCCGGTGGCAATACCGAGATAGCGTTCCTGAATGCGATGCGTGATGGGCCCGCGGTGCCCTTCCCCAATGGTGATACGGTCGATGGACCGGATGGGAGTCAGCTCCGCTGCCGTGCCACAGAAGAACACTTCGTCCGCCACGTAGAGCATCTCGCGCGGGATCGGCGACTCGCGCACCTCGATGCCGAGGTCTTCGGCCACCTGGATGATGGAGTCGCGGGTGATGCCCTGCAGGATGCCGGCCCCGATGCCCGGGGTGTACAGCACGCCACCGCGCACGAGGAACAGGTTCTCGCCGCTCCCTTCGGAGACCTGGCCGTTGACATCGAGCATGATGCCCTCGACGTAGTCATCGACCTTGGCTTCCATCTTGGTGAGTTGCGAGGCCAGATAGTTGCCGCCGGCCTTGGCCATGGTCGGAAACGTGCTCCCCGCGGCCCGGCGCCAGCTGGAGATCCGCACATCGACACCGTGCTCCAGCGCCTCGGCGCCGAGATAACGGCCCCAGATCCAGCAGACGATGAAGGTCTCGATCGGCGCGTTGCCGGGGTGGATGCCCATCTGCTGACCGGTGCGCACCACGAGCGGCCGGATGTAGCACTCCTTCAGCTCGTTGGCGGCGATGGTATCGACCACCGCCTGGCAGAGCTCATCCACCGAGTACTTGAGCTCCATGCGGTAGATCTTGGCGGAGTCGGTCAGGCGCCGCATATGCTCGCGAAGACGGAAGACCGCGCCGCCCGAAGGTGTCTCGTAACAGCGGATGCCCTCGAAGACCGACGACCCATAGTGCACGACGTGGCTCATGACGTGGATGGTGGCGTCCGGAAAATCCACGAGGACGCCATCACGCCAGATCATGTTCGTCGCGCCGTGAGCGGTGGGCTGGTAAGCCACGAGGTTAGTGCTCCCGAAGGGTCAAGGAATTCTAGTCGATGGGGTCGCGGCGGCGCCACCGCGCCAGCGCATCGGCACCAAGCTGGACGCGCGCGGAGAGCGACGGATCGTCGTGCTGGACGACGCCATCACGCACGCGCACGCGTCCGGCCACGATGACCCGGCGTGCCACCATCGCCTCGGCGTTCACCACCGTCGCGGTGATGTCGTGCACGGAACCGGCACCGGGATCGATGACAAAGGCGACCATGTCGGCTTCAAGACCCGGGGTCAGGGCGCCCACGACATCGCCGAGCCCCAGCGCGCGCGCACCGCCTCGCGTGGCAAGTTCGAGCACCTGCGACGCCGGCATGGCCGCCTCTCGCCCGGGGCGCGCACGTTGCTGCCCCGCGGCCAGCCGTCCCTCGCCGAGGATGTCCATGCGATCGTTGCTGGCCATCGAGTCGGAGCCGAGGCCGATGTCGAGTCCCGCCTCGAGCATCTCGACGAGGGGCGCGATGCCGTGCGAGAGCCACGTGTTGCTGGCCGGGCAGTGCGCCACTCCACAGCGGTGGCGCGCCATGATCGCGATGTCGGCAGCATCGGCGCGCACGGCGTGAATCAGCAGCGGCCGCGCGGCCAGCACGCCGCAACTCTCGAGCAGGGCAATCGGCGAGCGGGCACGGCATTCGACGGCGATGCCGCGGGAGCGCAGAAGGTCGGCGAACCGTCCCTCCGCGCGCTCCACCAGCAGCGACTCGTCGGCGCCCTCGGCGATGTGCACGGCGACCGGAAGGTGCTCGGCGACCGCGTAGGCGGTGACTGCCTCGAACAGGGCGTCGCTCACGCTGTACGGCGCGTGCGGCGAGACTCCCACCCGCACCAGCGCGGTCTCGCGTGCGCGCATGATATCGACCTTGGCGCGAAGGCCGGCCAGCGAGTCGGCCACCTGCGTGGGCGACGGGCCGAAGACCTCGCGATACGCGATGCCACGCGCGCCAAGCTCGCGCAGCGCGTCGAAGGGTGCCGAGGAGTCCGCGGTATCGGCGAAGGTGGTGATGCCGGCACGAAGGCCCTCGACGACACCGAGGCGGGCGCTGTCGAGCAACGCTGCTTCGTCGAGCACCTCGTGGCGCGCGCGGGTGAGCGTGCGCACCCAATCGAAGAACGACAACCCCTCGAGGAAGCCGCGAAAGACCGTGAGCTCGAGATGCGTGTGCGCGTTCACGAGGCCGGGCATGAGCACGGCGTTGCCGAGGTCATCATCGGCGCCGCCGGCCGGAGCCTCGTGGCGCGCGCCCACCCAGACGATGCGATCGTCCTCCACCACCACCGTACCATCGCCGATCGGCGGCGACGCGATGGGAAGCACCCACTGCGCGTGGTAGCGGGTGCGCACGGTGCTCACGGCCTGCGGGAGGGCGCGGTCGCGCGGGGAACAGGTGCGCTCGGCGCGGCGGCGCGCGGCGGGCATTCCGCGATCGGTTCGGTGCCCGCGATGAACCACTCGGTGTAGGCGTCCCTGGCCGGACAGCCCGGATTGGCCAGCAGCCCGGTGAGTGCATCCACCTGCCGGGACACCAGCGATGACGGGCGCGGCCAATCCGGCGGTGCCGGCTTGCGCTGATAGGCCTCGATCATGAAGCGGGCCCACGCCGGCGCGGCCAGGCGTCCGCCCTGCGCGTTGGGCATGATCTTCTGCGGCTTGTCGAAGCCCATCCAGACGCCGGCAACGAGGTCCGCCGTGTAGCCGATGAACCAGACGTCGGTGTAGTCGTTGGTCGTGCCGGTCTTGCCGCCGGCCGGGAGGTTGAAGCCCGTGCCCGCCACGCCACTCGCCGCGCTGCCGCGGCGAATCACGTCCTTCATCATGTCGACCATCAGCCACGACTCTTCGGGCGTGAGCACCCGTTCGCGCACGATCTCCGGCTTCCACAGCTCCTTGCCCTGCGCATCCTCCA